>NZ_LBNA01000024.1:0-44275 GCF_001005515.1 Acinetobacter sp. Ag2 | reverse complement strand
GGTCAGTTACCGAAGCAACCTTCCCCGCTCGACTTGCATGTGTTAAGCCTGCCGCCAGCGTTCAATCTGAGCCATGATCAAACTCTTCAGTTAAAATCATTAGTGACTTAAGGTCACAATTCTGGCTCATCAATGTACTGACAAATTCTCTCAAATAAACTTCGAGTAATTTAAACCAATCAATCAATGATAATATTTCGATCAATCAATCAGTAAAAATCCACACAAGTTGTTCTTCATATTCTCTTAATGATCAATTTACCACTTCGTCAGTGATAAATAAGACGCAATAAACATTTAACAACTTAACCCTCTAAGCTAAGTTCGTTTGCTGTATCGCGTCGGGATGAGCTCATTATAGGGCAATTTCTTACACAAGCAAGTGCTTTTAACTGATTGTTTTATTGAGTGTTGTATTTTTATGCACTATTTTGGTTCATTTTTAGACTTATTATAGCGTAAGCTTTTAATAATAAAGCAGAAATATGACCAAAATATTTCTGCTTTATTTTTTAATTATTTTTTGACATTGCTCTTTATGGTTTGAATACTGATGATTTTTACAGCTTGTTTAGGTACATCTTGATACATCCCAACTGTTGCTGTTGGGGTTTGAACAATTTTATCTACGATATCGAGTCCTTGAGTAACTTTACCAAACACGGCGTAACCTGGGTTACCCGCAGACTTATTTAAAAAGTCGTTATTTGCAACGTTAATAAAGAATTGGCTGGTTGCTGAATTTGGTGCATTGGTTCTCGCCATTGCTAAAGTGCCACGAAGGTTCTTTAAACCATTACTCGATTCGTTTTGAATCGGCGCCTGCGTTACTTTCTCTTTCATATTACTATCGAAGCCACCGCCTTGGATCATAAAGCCAGGAATAACGCGATGGAAAATGGTGCCATTATAGAATTGACTATTTACATAGCTCTTAAAATTCTTAACGGAAATTGGAGCTTGATCATCATATAGTTCAATATTGATGTTGCCCAAGTTGGTTTTGATTTGCATATCTGTATTGGCAAATACAGGTTGCATGAGAATGCCCAAAGCAACACCCATACAGATTTTCTTAATCATTGTCTTTTTTCCTTAAATTGATTTGATACGTTTGCGCTTATATTAGTGTGCTTTTATATGATTGAAAAATGACATTTCACCACCTTTACCAATACCCTACATTTATCTGTTGAGATAAAGTTGAAGTTCGAATTGTTTAAATGGTCTAAGCATCTTTATATTGTGTATCTTTATATATAGTCAGCTTAGCTAGCTTATGTATTTTGCTTTCTACTTAGCTTGATTGTTTTTTTGATCAACAACTATTGTTTCACGTGAAACAATAGTTGTTGATACTCAATATGCGATCGGCTTTATTGTTTATCCCAAAATTTACGAAACTCTTTACTCATTTCAATGACGTATTTTTTTGCTTTTCGTGATACTGGCGTTAGGTTGATAAAACCGTGAGTTTGATCTTCATAATCATGGTAATGAACTTTGACACCATTTTGTCTGAGTTTGTAGGCGTAAATTTTACCTTCATCATGCAATACATCATGCCCTGCTGTGATCACAAAGGCTGGTGCAAGTTTCTTGAGAGGACCATTGGTTGGTGAAATGATTGGATCATCCAAGGCAACATTAAAACGTGTGACGTAATAGTCTGTCACATAATCAATATCAGAACCTGTTAAAACCAAACCATCTTTATAAGCAAAGAAGGACGGATGTCGACTCTTAAAATCAACTGCAGGATAAATTAAAAATTGAGCTTGTGGTGCATATACTGAATTTACTGTTCGTTGTGCCACGACTGCACTAATATTGCCACCTGCACTATCTCCACCAACCGCAATTCGACTTTTTAGGATTTTAAATTGACGGCGATTTTGATATACCCAAGCCAGAGCATCTTCACATGACTGGATCAATTCGCGAGGTCCAACTTCTGGAGCGAGTGGATATTCAATACTTAAAACTTGAACTTTTGCATGTGCTGCAATTAATCGACACACTTCATCATGGGTATCAACACTCCCCACGACAAAACCACCGCCATGGTAAAAAACAAGCATTGGTAATTTTTTATTTGGTGCGGGATGATAATGGCGCGCATAAACACTACCACTTTGTAATGGTAAACGAATATCTTCTACAAACTGAACATGGGTAGGTTTATTGATAATAGATTGCATTTGTGATTCAAACTGCTTTCTAGAGCGTTCTACATTTGCACCAATAAAGCCTACTTTACCTTGCTTGAGTTGAGCAGCCATTAAACATTTGGTAAAGCTGTCCAATTGAGGGAATTGGTAAGGATATCCCAATAACTTGCTTAAAGACTCTTGTGCAAATGTCGGTAAACGATCTACAGCACGCCCCGCTGAACCTTGCCCCTTTTCGACTAACTCATGAATATTACGTTGAAAAGCAACCATTATGTTTCTTCCTTAAATGTCCAAATTCTTCATATTTTCTACATGATCAGGAATTGACTGACTATAATCTTATACAAGTCTCGTCATCGATATACAAATATAAATTTTAAATACGCTAATCTGACTAAAATGACTTGTCATTGACTATTTTGCTATATCTCAGTTTTTTTTTGCTATTTTGATTGTTACACGGAGACAACTTATGGCTATCAAAGCATTATTTGTTTCGCTCATAACATCTATTATTGCTGTGGGTTGTGTTGCATTTCCCGATGAAGGTTATGACACACGCGGTTATGGACAACCGGTTTATCGTGATTATGGCTATGCTCCACGCTATGATTCAAGATATGACCGCAATAATGACCGTCAGCGTTGGGAACGTGAGCGTGCCTATCGTATACAGCAAATGCGGATTGAACAAGAACGGCGCCAAGCTCAGCATGATCGACAACGTTGGCAATATGAACAAGCAAAACGTGATCAAATGAGAAAACAGCATTGGGAACAACGTCGACAAGAGTGGAATAACAAATCTAATCATGATCGTCGCTGGGACAATAGAGCTGACCCAAAACAATGGCAACAGCATGACCGCCAAAATCAACGTGATAAAAAACGTGATGATCGTCGAGGGCGTGACAACAATAAAGACTAAGGGTTCAAACTACACCTCAATGCTATTGTCAATTTAGCAAATGCAATGAAGCTTTGAAAAACAAAAATCAAGGTTTTACAAGACCATTTGCCAAATGATCAGATTTATATTCTGATTTGAAATTTTGTCATTTAAGTCATTGTGATTTCATTCATTTCAGGCAATGATTTGGCTAATGTCAAATGATACTTTCACTCAAATTATGACCATGGAAATGGATGAATTGAGTGGAATATTTGATTGTGTAATAAATCATATCCTGAATTAAATTCTTGATAAAAAGTCCAGTTTGGTTGGACATGAATAATATTGATCATGGAAAGGAAAAAAATAATGAAATGGTCTCATGCCCTCATTGTTGCTACAGGTCTTTTGGCTACTGTCTCTACTACTCAAGCAAAACAAGTCATGTGTGTGTTTGATTTGGTTGGTAAAAATGGCGACGTTTTTACATTAATGAAAGATTATCAACTTGCAGCGAAAAACTGGGGTGCAGATCTTGAATTAAAAGTAAATTCTAATGAAGCCGTCATTGCTGAAGATTTTAAAGCTGGTAAATGTGATGCTGTCAGTATTACGGGAATGCGTGGTCGTCAATTTAATAGCTTTACAGGCTCTTTAGATGCCATAGGTGCGATTCCTGACCTTAATCTTGCGGTAAAAATCATGCAAGGACTTGCTAGTCCAAATTTTGCCAAATACATGACCAATGGAAAGTATGAAGTGGTCGGGGTAATTCCTGTTGGTGATGCTTTCCTCATGGTCAATGACCGTAACATCAATACTGTTGCCAAAGCAGCAGGGAAAAAAATTGCAGTTCTTGACTATGACCAAGCCCAAAAGATTATGGTTCAACAAATTGGTGCTCAAGCTGTAAGCGCCGATGTAACCAATTTTGGGAGTAAGTTTAACAATGGGCAGGTTGATATTATTGGCGCACCTGCCGCTGTATTTAAACCACTAGAGTTACATAAAGGTCTAGGCAGTAAAGGTGCGATTGTTAATTATCCACTTTTACAAGTGACTGGAAATATTATTATTCGCCCTGATAAATTCCCAGCTGGTTATGGTCAAAAGTCTCGTGATTGGATTAAAACTCAGCTTCCTCGCGCCAACAGTATTATTGGTAAGATGAAGGCAGATATTCCTGCTAAATACTGGATGCAGGTGCCTGAAGGCGATAAACCAGGGTATCAAAAGTTAATGCGTGAGTCGCGTATCAGCTTAACCAAACAAGGTGTTTACAATAAGCAAATGATGAAAATTCTTTGGCAATTCCGTTGTAAAAATGACCCTAAAAACTTTGAGTGTGCCCTACAAGATGAGAACTATAAATAAATCTAGATTAAATCCGATAAATTTAGTCTGAATTTACTTTAAAGTTCACTCACTGACCATATATTGAGTATGTTATACTGAATATATGGTCTTTTTGTTTAAGCCATTCGAAATATGAGGAACAATATCATGACCGCCCAAGCACTTGAGCTGACCGACAATGCTGCAAATAAAGTTCGCCAACTTCGTGATAGCGAAGGTAATCAAGATTTGATGTTACGTGTCTATGTAACGGGTGGCGGCTGTTCTGGTTTTTCTTATGGATTTAATTTTGCTGAAAGCATGAACGAAGATGACGCAGAATTTATCAACGGCGATGTAAAAATGTTAGTTGACTCGTTGAGTTACCAATATCTTGTTGGCTCAAAAGTAGATTATGTTGAAGGTCTAGAAGGCTCTCGCTTTATTGTTGAAAATCCAAATGCAACAACCACATGTGGCTGTGGTTCATCATTCTCCATTTAATTCAAAGCATATTTTGAATCAAATCATGCCCTCTTCTTGTGAGGGCATTTTTATGGTTAGAACATCAATATTAAATCGTTTCTAAAATATACTGACTCAATGCTTTGGCATTTTGAACAGGAATCCAATGTGTTGCATCCATAATAATTTCTCTATAAGGTGCAGCAATATAACGATGATTCAATTCGACACTTTTTGCACTTACTGCTGAATCATGTTTGCCCCAAATAAACAAAGTTGGAACGCGAATCGGTTGAGTAAGATGGCGGTTTGAACTAAATGGAAGTCCTCGATACCAATTTAATGCATAGCTTAAACGTTGTTCAGCCACCATGTCCTGTTGAAAATCTTCAAGTTGTTTCGTAGTCATTCCAGAATCTTTTAATAGACCTAAGCCAAATTTTGGGACTTTTTCAAACAACAGCTCGGGAATCTTCGGCAGTTGAAATAATCCAATATAATATGATTTTAATAGTTGATTACTGCTCAGCATTGCTCGCATAAATGCGGCTTTATGTGGAACTGAAACCGTAATGAGATGTTTAATTTTTTCAGGATAATGCTGGGCAACCTCCCAAGCCACGACAGCACCCCAGTCATGCCCGACCAAATATACAGGTTGCTGGATCATTTCTAATAAAGCATTTACATCTGCTACCAACTCTGCACTTCGATAGTCCCGACGATTTTCTGGTTGCGCCCCAAGACTATATCCACGCTGATTAATAGCAAAAGTTCGATAGCCTTGTTCATTTAAGATCTCAGCGGTTTCAGTCCAACTTTTATTGGTTTCAGGAAAACCATGTAATAACACAAAAATCTGTCCATCTAAAGGACCTGAATCAATCACATCAAAGGTTAAACCTTCTCTTTGAAAAGACTCAATACGTTGTTTTTCTATTGCTAAGCTCATGCGCATCTCAAATTTTATTTTTACTGATCTTGAAAGTTTACTCACGATTTTTTAACAGCAGTACAGGACATTCTTGACGCTAAACAGGTCGATGATTGTTCGACAAAAATTCTGTTCTTAGGGTTTTACTACAGATAAATGATGCTTAAATTTATCGGCTAGTTTTTGAAACATTGTCATAGACCTATATTTTTTCATCTAAATCTCATATCAGTAAGGTGAGACGCGCACCTTACTGATGATAAACCTTAAACAGCAGTAATCGTTCCCAAAACACGATAACCTTTTGCACCCGTCACTGCAGGTAAATTTCCACTCAACTGCTGATCAAAACGCATTGCTAACCACGCAAAAGCCGTTGCTTCGACCCATGTTGGTGCTAAGCCCAAGGCAGAAGTCGATTGCACAGACCAATTATGTTTACGCAGACGCCAACGAAGTTGTTCTAACAAATGGGAGTTATATGCACCACCACCACAAACATAGACTTCACCAGTATCTAAAGGTGAACGATAGATGGCTTTTTTGATTGCACGCGTGGTCAGTTTCATTAATGTCGCTTGGACATTTTCAGGCGTATCTTCTAATTCATCATATTCTAAATCATTACGCCAATCGGAAATTTGCTCATCCAACCACTCTAAATTGAAGTCTTCACGACCTGTACTTTTAGGGGGTTCTTTGGAAAAATATTCATGTGACTGCAAACGATCCAACAAGGAACGAATCGGTTGACCATAAGCTGCCCAATTGCCATTTTCATCATAAGGTTGCCCAGTATAACGATGACACCATGCATCCATGAGAATATTGGCAGGTCCTGTATCGAACCCATAAACACCTTGTTCATTCCCCGCAGGCAACATACTGACATTGGCGATTCCACCTAGGTTGAGAATCACACGATGAATCGTTGCATGTTGGAACAATGCCTGATGAAATGCAGGAACCAATGGTGCACCTTGCCCACCTGCTGCCATATCTCGACGTCTAAAATCTGAAATTAGAGGAATCTGGGTAATCTCAGTGATGATATTCGGATCGCCAATTTGTAAGGTAAAGCCATGTTCTGGACGATGTCGAATTGTCTGCCCATGTGAGCCAATAGCTTTGATCTGGCTTCTATCTAAGTTATTTTCTTGTATTAGTTGATTAATACCATTTCCAATCATGGTTGCAAGCGCCACATCGGCCTTACCCATTCGATCAATTTCATTATCATCGGGTAAAGTCAAAGCCATCAATTCATCCCTTAAATCAGGATCAAAAGCGACGGTAAGTGTGGCATGAACATGTAAAGGATCAAATGAAGCTGCAACAAAATCGACGCCGTCCATGCTGGTTCCAGTCATTACGCCAATATAGATTGTTGTCATGAGATATTCTTCGCCTGCATTATGCTGAAAAAATGTTAGTATATCGCACAAATAGTCTAACTGAAGTATTTGGGTTTTTGTAATGTCAAATTTCCTGCCGGCTGAAGAACAACTTGCCCTCATTCGCCGAGGCACTCATGAAATTATTTCTGAAGAAGATCTTCTGAAGAAACTGAAAGAAAATCGTCCTTTAAAAATTAAAGCAGGCTTTGATCCAACTGCACCAGATTTACATTTGGGTCATACAGTTTTAATTAATAAGTTAAAAGCTTTTCAAGATCTTGGACATGATGTCACGTTCTTGATTGGTGACTATACTGCGATGATTGGCGATCCAACAGGTAAAAGTGCAACTCGCCCACCACTTTCACGTAAGCAAGTTTTAGAGAATGCAAAAACTTACCAAGAACAAGTATTTAAAATTCTTGATCCAAATAAAACTAAAGTTCGTTTTAACTCTGAATGGTTTGCAACAAAAACTGCTGCTGATTTGATTCAATTGGCTTCACAGCAGACCGTTGCACGTATGTTAGAGCGTGATGACTTTACAAAACGCTATAACAGTCACCAACCGATCGCCATTCATGAATTCTTGTACCCATTGGTACAAGGGTATGATTCGATCGCACTTGAAGCTGATGTAGAGCTGGGTGGAACAGACCAAACATTTAACCTCCTTATGGGTCGTACCTTACAAGGGCGTTATGATCAAGAGGCTCAAGTGTGTATCACTGTGCCTATTCTTGAAGGTTTAGATGGCGTCAACAAGATGTCTAAATCCTTGGGCAACTATATTGGTGTCTTTGATGCGCCGGGTGCAATGTACCAAAAAGTGCTGTCTATGCCTGATAGCTTGATTGAACGCTATTTTGAGTTACTTAGCTTTAAGTCTATGGATGAGATTGAAGTTCTTCTCAAAGAAATGGCAGATGGGCGCAATCCTCAAGAAATCAAGAAAATTCTTGCACTTGAATTGGTTGAACGATTCCATGGTGCAGAAGCTGCTGAACATGCCCACAAAGGTGCAGGTAACTTAATTACTGAAGGTGAATTACCTGAAGGTACACCAGAGGTAACCATTTCACGTGGCGAGTACGGTGGAGAAATTTCGATTGTTTCCATTTTACGCGCGGCGGGTTTAACTAAAAATTCAGCTCAATCTAAAGATGCTGTTTCACGTGGAGCAGTTAAAGTAGATTGGCAAGTTGTCGATGCTAGTTTTACAGTGAAAGAAAATGTGACTCTAGTGATTCAAGCCAGTAAGAAAGCCATTGCCAAAGTGACTTTCATTGACTAATTACAGTTAAAATTGCTTTGAAAAGCCATCAATATTGATGGCTTTTTTGTCTCCAGCAACTTTTATTCTCCTGCTAGCGAACACTCAAAATTGGTACGATCCACAGTACAACGTGCCCTTTTTAATACAGACATCATTACAGGATCGTAAATCCCTCTTTTGGTCAGTTCTATGCGTCCATCACGTAACAATTTCTGATAACGAAGTGCATCGTCTTTGCTCACATTTAATTTATATTTTGCAGGAATTTCAGCTTCCATTTTTTCTATTTTTTTAAAAGAACTGTTCAATTGTTTAACTGACCATTCTCGAGACTTCATGCCGAAACCATCAGGAAATTGATCGGACTTAATAATTAAGTCAGCCGTCACATTGACTACGGGATAAGTAAACATTGCCCCATTCGCCCCTATACCCTTATAAATTTCTAACGGCTTGTAAGCATAAGCTGGTGAAGCAATGGCATCTACTTCACCATCATTAAATCTTTTAACAAAATTAAAAATATCAGAAGGCACACCAATCGCCCCAACCCGTTCAACAGCAATCTTTTGTGCAATATCGTAATGCAGATAAGCAAATTTTTTCCCTTTACCCTTTTCTAGGGTATTGATTGAACGATCACGAACAAAAATATAGGCGATCCCAATAGGTGTGATTGCGACCAATTCATATTTAATGCCATTTTTTTCAGATACCAATCGCTTGGCATTGCGTTTATCCAAAGCATAATTAATCGCTTTTTTGGCAATTTCATTGTTGGGAATTCCACCTAAAGCATCAATTGAACCCCCAAATTTATTGTACTCACGTGAGCGCATAGTGGTCATGGCAGCAGCATCACACTTATTGGTCTTAAAGTTTTTATCCACCATTTCTTCTGACTGATATACCGTTAAATTGACGTCTGCACCCCATGCTTTTGCTGCCAAAGCCCATTCTTCCATCAATTTATAAGACTCACCTGCCTTTCCCAACAAATCGAAGACACAAACATTTTGCTTGGCTTGTGCCCAAGGTGACAGAAAAATAGAAACAATAAGAAGTAAATATCTAGCCTTATTCATCATCTAAACTTCCATATTTATTTACAGATAAATTGCAATTTATGTAAACAATTCAGTCCACAATAAATTGCTTTAATACACATTTAATAAATAATAATGTGATACATACTACACAAAATTTAAGCATTTTTATCATTTTTTGATCGGAAAGTTAGCAATAGCATTAGCTTTAAAATAAAACGAATTAAAATTCAATTATTAATATCAAATATATAAAATTTTAATATTGTTAAAATATACTAAAAAATTAACATTCCGCTGTTGTAATCCAAGCAACATGAAGAAGTATGCTGTCAGATTCACTTCTCTTTTCATGATTTGTCACCCTAAAACCAATTTGTTTTCGGTTTTATTCAATACATTTTTTGAACTCTGGGATTTATCCTTTAATATATCGCATCCAATAGGCAACAGTCAGCTTCTTATGATTCAGTTAGATCAACTTTCAATTCGTCGCGGTGGACGCATTTTATTTCAAAAAGCGTCAATGCAACTTCATCCTGGTTGGAAAATTGGTTTAACGGGTGTCAATGGTGCAGGTAAATCCACCCTCTTCTCAGCATTACTCGGTGGTATTGAATCTGATAGTGGCAGTCTGACTCGCCCAAATATTTGGACTGTTGCCCATATGGCTCAAGAGATCAAAGCGCTCGATATGAAAGCCATCGATTTTGTGTTGTCTGGCGATGAAGAATATTGGCAAATTCAAGATCAATTAAATCATCCAGAAAACCTAAGTAATGATGAGCTCGCACACCTATATAGCCGTTTTGAAGAAATTCACGGTTATACAGCATCTTCTAAAGCATCACAATTGATGGCTGGACTAGGCTTTTTTGAGCATCAATCTGAACTTTTAGTGTCGAGCTTTTCAGGTGGATGGCGTATGCGCTTAAATTTAGCGCGTACATTGATGAGTCGTTCAGATTTACTTTTACTCGATGAACCAACCAACCATTTAGATTTAGATGCAATTCTTTGGTTAGAAGATTGGTTAAAAGCATATGAAGGCACACTGATTTTAATTTCACATGACCGAGATTTCTTAGATGCTATTACGGATCATATTTTACATATTGAAAATCAGATCTTGACCTTATATACAGGCAATTACTCTACTTTTGAAACTACGCGTGCGGAACGCTTAGCACAACAGCAGCAAGCTTTCGAAAAGCAACAAGAAGCCAAAGCACATCTACAAAAATTTATTGATCGTTTTAAAGCCAAAGCCACCAAAGCGCGACAAGCTCAAAGCCGGATTAAACAACTGGAACGAATGCAGGAACTCGCACCAGCGCATGTCGATAATCCATTTACGTTTAGTTTCCGAGAACCCAGCAAAATGAGTTCTCCGCTACTTACATTGGAACATGCAGATATTGGTTATGGTGATAAACTAATTGTGACCAATGTTAATTTACAGATCACGCCTACCAGCCGTATCGGTTTATTAGGTATGAACGGTGCGGGTAAATCGACGCTAATTAAATCTCTGGTAGGTGATTTAGCGCTAATACAAGGCGTCCGCAAAGATTCTGAATTATTAAATATTGGATATTTTGCACAGCATCAAATGGATGCTTTAGATGGCAATGCAAGTCCAATGCTGCAACTTGCACGAATCGCAGACCCAAAAATTAGCGAAGCCACCTTACGCTCATTTTTAGGCAGCTTTGGATTCAGTGGCGAACGTATGGACACTCCTAGTGAAAGTTTCTCAGGTGGTGAACGTGCCCGTCTGGCGTTAGCACTCATTGTTTGGTTACGTCCCAATGTGCTCATCCTTGATGAACCAACCAACCATTTAGATTTAGATATGCGTCATGCTTTAACTATGGCGCTACAAGATTTTGAAGGTGCTGTGGTTCTGGTTTCACACGAACGTCAATTAATTGCGTCAGTATGTGATGAACTGATCTTGGTTCATGCAGGTCAAAGCAAAGAATTTGACGGTGATTTACAAGATTATGCAGCATGGTTACGTCAAGCACGTATTGATATGATGAAAAATGGTCAAAAACCAAGTGCCCCTATTCAGTCTCAAGTCGTTGAAAAAACCAGCATCTCTAAAGTCGACAAGGAAGCTCAACGGAAAGAAGCCGCACGCCAACGTGAACTGAGCCGCCCGATTCGCAAGAATATAGAGAAAATTGAAAGCCAAATTGGCAAAATTCAGCCTAGACTTGTTGAAATTGAGGAATCTTTAGCAGATTCAGCACTTTATGAAGCAAATTGTAAAGATGATTTGCTCAAATTAATGAATGAACAAACTGAACTCAAAACAAAGCTAGAACAAGCTGAAGAGCAAATGCTAGAGTTAATGATGGAACTTGAAACATTAGAAAGTTCTTTCGAATAATGCTTTTTGAATCAGCTAGAGGTGGAGGCATCCACCTCTAGTTTTATTTACAAAAATACAAATAAATCAATAACTTAAAATAAAATTTTAATCATGCAATAAACCTTTGATGAAATCCTTCATGGTTCACTGCAACATCGCCCAATCTGATTCCTTTTTATTCCCACGACAATTCTTTTTTGATTTTCAACGATCAAAGCCATTTTTAATGTGTTCTTGATGCACATTTAACATAACTGATGCTTCTGATCAGATCTGATCAATTTTTAATATGGAAAATACGCAGTCCATTTTGGAATAATTTTTTAAGTCAAAGCCTCTACAATCTCTCAAAAAGATACATAACTTTTATTTATAATTTAAAAAACAAGCGTGGAACATATTAGAATTACTACAAAATTAAGAAATAGAGTGTTTTCCTGATAATCTTGTTCAAATTTAAGCGTTTCTGATCAAACAATTGTGGATAACTAAGATTTAATTACTGTTTGTTGAAAAATTTTCACAGTCCATTTTTTAAGATTTTTATGGTATTTGAGCATTAAAGTTTTTACTTTCTGTAGTCAAAATTCGTTCGAAATCCAAAATTACCCACAGACTTATCAACAACATTTTGATCAAGAATCAGTCACAATTCAAGTATAAAATTTGTCCATTCGTCGCTTTTTTAATGTCTATCTGATTTTTAAAAAAGTTAAATTGAGTAAAAAATAGTGAAAATTACACAATCTTGTTACATACAAACAATTTGTAATAAAAGCAGTACCACTTACTTAAAAATTTGATTTAGTTATGAAAATGAATGATATGTAATAAAATGAACCAACTAGTTCACAATAATTATCAAAAAAATAAAAATAAATGGAGTAAATACTCTATTTTTTTCAAACAAAGCTGATTAATATTGCGCTTAAGGAAAGTTCCTCAAGATGAACAAATAGATCAGGACGAAAATATGAAAAAAATTGCATTCGCTATTGCCGCTACTTCTTTACTTGGAGTGAGCTCAGCATCTCAAGCTGCTATTGATGTTTGTGTATTCGACTTATTGGGTAAATCTGGTGAATCGTTCCAGATGGCTCAAGAATGGGCATTGACAGCAAAAAGTTGGGGTGCAGATATTAATCTTATCCCTAAACAAGATGAAGCTGTTGCTGATAACGATTTTAAAGCGGGTAAATGTGATGGCGTGTTTATGACCGCAATGCGCGCACGTCAATATAATAAATTTGTAGGTTCAATCGATTCAATTGGTGGTGTACCAAGTAATGCGATTGCACAAAAAGCCATTACTTTTGCTTTAGATGCACGTAATGCAGCAAAAATGACCACAACCCTAGGTGGTAAAAAATACGAAGTTGCAGGGATCGCACCATTAGGTTCAGCATTTATTTTCGTACGTGATAAAAACATCAACTCAATCGAAAAAGCTGCTGGTAAAAAGTTTGCGGTATTGAGCTACGATAATGCACAAAAAATCTTGGTACAGCGCGTAGGTGCACAAGCAGTGCCATCAGATATCACTAACTTTGTTGCTAAATTCAACAATGGTCAAGTTGATATGGTTGGTGCGCCTGCATATGCTTATAAACCACTTGAAATTCAAAAAGGTCTAGGTGCAAATGGGGCGATGTTTAACTTCCCAGTTCTACAAGTAACTGCTGACTTTGTCATTCGCCCAGAGAAATTCCCAGCTGGTTTTGGTCAAAAATCTCGCGATTATTTTGTGAAAAACTTGCCAAAAAGCTTTGCAATGATCAACCGTTTAGAAGCAACCATTCCTGCAAAATACAAGATGAATTTAACGGCTGAAGATAAACTTAAATATCAAAAGTTAATGCGTGACGGTCGTTTAGAACTGACTAAGCAAGGCATTTATGATGCAGGTATGATGTCAGTACTGAAAAAAGCACGCTGTTCAGTAGATAAAGCCAACTTTGAATGTACCCTTGGCGGTGAATAATACAATTGAGTATTTCAACATTTGCAATAAAAAACCAGTTTTCATAAACTGGTTTTTTATTGCTCTCTTTTTAAATTTAGAATCATATATTTAAATTATTAATCACAAAAAAGGGAACAAACCAAAGTTTATTCCCTTTTTTTGCACTGTATTTCTTCAATTAAGCATCAATATCAGCATTGAGTGCATTTTCTTCAATGAAAGCACGACGTGGTTCTACGTCATCACCCATCAAACACGCAAACATACGATCTGCTTCAATTGCATCATCAATCGTCACTTGAAGCATATTACGGTTTTCAGGATCCATTGTGGTTTCCCAAAGCTGCTCCGCATTCATTTCACCCAAACCTTTATAGCGTTGGATCATCATGCCACGACGAGAGTCACTTAAGATGTGTTGCCACACTTGGTGGAAGGTTGAAACGTTGATTTTACGTTCACCTTTTTGCAAATAAGCACCATCTTCCAACAAACTGAACCAGCTCTTAGAATTTTGCAATAAACGTTTATATTCACTCGATGCCAATAAACCTGCATCTAATAAATAGCTATGCGGTAAGTTATGCACATATACGGTAATACGTGGGAAATAAACTGTCGTTTTAGTTCCGTCAGCATTGTCTTTATCGAATGCCTCTAAACTCAACTCAGGACGAAGGCTTGGTTGAGCTGTACCAATAGCAGATTGAAGCTTTTCCGCCCATTGCTGTACATAATTTTGATCATGATTTTGATCAAGTTTATAAGCATCTAAACTTAACAAACCATCCAGCAAAGTTGCTGGATAACGTAGCGTTAAACGATTCAAGCTTTTTTGTGAAGTTTGATAATCTGAGATCACTTTTTCCAGTGCCACACCACGAATAGCAGGTGCATCTGCACTTACGTGCAACTCTAACTCATCAATTGCATTGGAAATCAGATAAGTTTCAAGCGCTTCATCATCTTTGATGTATTGCTCTTGTTTACCTTTCTTCAACTTATACAATGGAGGCTGAGCAATGTAGATATAACCACGTTCTACAAGCTCAGGCATTTGACGGAAGAAGAAAGTCAGCAGCAAGGTACGAATATGTGAACCATCCACGTCCGCATCGGTCATGATAATGATTTTATGATAGCGTAATTTGTCTGGATTATATTCTTCACGCCCAATACCACATCCTAGTGCAGTAATCAGCGTTCCCACTTCTTGAGATGAAATCATCTTGTCGAATCGAGCACGCTCGACATTGAGAATTTTACCCTTTAATGGAAGAATGGCTTGCATCTTACGATTACGCCCCTGCTTTGCAGAACCGCCCGCAGAGTCACCCTCGACCAAGTATAATTCAGAAAGTGCTGGATCTTTTTCTTGGCAATCTGCCAATTTACCTGGTAAACCCGCAATATCAAGCGCACTTTTACGACGCGTCATTTCACGTGCTTTACGCGCCGCATCACGCGCACGTGCAGCATCAATAATTTTTCCTGCAATCGATTTGGCTGCTTGAGGATTCTCCAACAAGTATTCAGAGAAAGCCTTATTCATTGCCTGTTCTACCGCAGGTTTTACTTCACTTGATACCAATTTTTCCTTGGTTTGTGATGAAAACTTAGGGTCAGGCACTTTCACTGAAACGATTGCTGTTAAGCCTTCACGCGCATCATCACCAGTTACGGCAACTTTCTCTTTTTTGAGTAAGTTTTCATTTTCCATGTAGCTGTTTAAGCCACGTGTTAATGCTGCACGGAAACCAGCCAAATGCGTTCCACCATCTTTTTGTGGAATGTTATTGGTGAAACAACGTACATTTTCCTGATAAGTATCGTTCCACTGTAATGCGACTTCAACACCAATTCCATTTTCAGCTTGCGTAGTAAAATGGAAGATTTCATTCAGATGCGTTTTACCTTGATTGATGTATTTTACAAATTCAGATAAACCACCTTCAAAATCGAAGATATGCTCTAAAGCGACACGTTCGTCACGAAGAACAATACGTACACCAGCATTTAAGAATGACAGCTCACGTAAACGACGTGCCAAAATATCCACATTAAAAATCGTTTGACTGAAGGTTTCTGCACTTGGCCAGAAACGCACAGTGGTTCCTGTGGTTTCAATATCACCGATCACTTTCAAGGGATATACAGGATCACCATGTTTGTATTCTTGTTGGTGAATATGCCCAGCACGGTGGATCGTTAATTCAAGTTTGCTCGATAGTGCATTTACGACCGAAACACCTACACCATGCAAACCACCTGATACTTTATAGCTGTTATCATCAAACTTACCGCCAGCGTGTAGAATGGTCAGAATTACTTCTGCCGCAGAAACACCTTCCTCTGGATGAATATCAGTAGGAATACCACGCCCATTATCTGCAACACTGACAGATTCATCTTCATGAATCGTCACTAAAATTTCATCACAGTGACCTGCTAAGGCTTCATCAATCGCATTATCGACGACTTCGAAAACCATATGGTGTAAACCTGAACCATCATCAGTATCACCAATATACATACCTGGACGTTTACGAACTGCATCTAGACCACGTAATACTTTGATACTAGAGGAATCATAAGCCTTTTCATTGGTTTGTTCTGTCTGAGAAGCGATTTGATCTTCTGAACTCATGGTTTCTCCCTAGTGAAAAATAGGTCTTTCCAAAATTGGTTAAAATCTAAAATCATGTTGCAACAACACTTACCTGACCTTGATCCACCTGAAATAACTGGTAGGAAATAGACAAATCATGCAAATGTTTTTTTACTGATTCATGGTCTAGTGTGGTAATAAAAACTTGACTACCAAGTTGGCTCAATCGCTCAATTAAACGTTGTTGTGCACTTAAATCTAATTCTGCTGTTACATCATCTAATAATACCACAGTTTCCTTATTACAGGCATGTAACATGGCAATTTGTGAGAGTTTTAACGCCATTATGAGTAACTTTTTTTGCCCTCTGGACAGTACCACATCAGCATCCCCCATTGAGGTTTTTAGTCGGATGTCAGCACGGTGCGGACCGTATTCAGTATAGCGACGATCAACATCTTTTTGATGATATTGAATGAGGTCATTGGCTAAGCCATGTTCCACATGGAACCCTGCGTTATACTCCATATCAATACTTAAATCAGGAAGTAATTGCGCCAAATCTTCTTGTAAATATTGTTTCCAACGATCGACTATTTCGACGCGCTGAGAATGCAACATTTCACCATAATCACTGAGCATTTTGTTCCACGGTTCCAAATCTTGCAAAGACAGGTTGCGTTGCGATTTCAGCAACGTATTGCGT
Source organism: Acinetobacter sp. Ag2 (assembly GCF_001005515.1). Classification (NCBI taxonomy): domain Bacteria; kingdom Pseudomonadati; phylum Pseudomonadota; class Gammaproteobacteria; order Moraxellales; family Moraxellaceae; genus Acinetobacter; species Acinetobacter sp. Ag2. The sequence goes on along the minus strand of NZ_LBNA01000024.1, from coordinate 27,098 downwards.
TGTTTCAAAGCTCGCGAATAATATTGCCATGCATAATAAAAATCTGGTTCCACGTGAAACATCAACCAATCAAGCAATTGTCGCCGTGGCTTTGCGCCATGGTCAATGATATCGGTACTTAAAGGATCAATCAGTTGCAAAGGTAGAATTTTGGCAAGTTGCCCTTGTGTTGCCACAGTATCGCCATTGACTTTAATCAGTTGCTCACCACTCTGTAGTTTCTGCATACCGATTTTTTCAGTCATAGATTGCGCAAAGACAATCGCATCAGCTTGATTATTTTGAATGTAATTTTTAGGAATATGGGTTCGAAAGGAACGTCCAGTTGCCAATAGATGAATGGCTTCTAAAATCGAGGTTTTTCCAGATCCATTTTGTCCATAAAAAACATTAAACGGTTGCAACTCTTGGAGAGCAACCGTCTTAAGATTTCGAACACGTTGTATATTTAAACGCGTAATATGCATAACAAATGATTTAAAAAATAAATCAATTAAACACGCATTGGCATGACAACATAGGTTTGATTGGATTGGGTTGGATCTTGAACCAATACCGACTGATTTGCTTCAGACATGGTCATCGCAACATCATCACCATCTAAAACACTCAATACATCTAAAATATATTGCGCATTAAATGACATTTCCATAGGTGCATTGGCGTATTGAATGGCTAGATCCTCAATCGCCTCATCCTGTTCAGGGTTGTTTGCACGCAATTGCAAAGAATCTGCATTAAAATTCAAAAACACACCACGTAATTTCTCATTACTTAAAATCGCAACACGTTGTAATGATTGCTTGAACACATCATGCGGGATATGAACCACTTTATCGCCACCACGCGGAATCACACGACGATAGTCTGGGAACTTACCATCGATTAATTTTGTCGTGAAACGTACAGTAATGTCACCTTGCTCTTTATCACGGCTTGGTGTTTGAATGGTTACATTCAACAGTTCGCGACCGATCAACAAGGTCAATTGTTCATCTTCGATGCTTAGAAGGCGTTGTAGTTCCCCTACCGCTTTACGTGGAACAATCGCTTGTACCAACTGGGTTGCAGTTGATGATGCTAAGGTTTCACACAGTGCCAAACGGTGTCCATCAGTCGTCACAGCTCGCAATTGATTTTCATCAATTTCCAATAAAGTTCCAGTCAAATAAAAACGCACATCTTGCACAGCCATGGCAAAAGAGGTTTTTTCAAATAAACGCTTTAATTCACGTTCAGTCACTTGAACTTGTGTGCCTTGACTATGCTCATTGGTCAATAATGGATAATCTTCTGCTGGCAAAGTTCCCAAAACAAAGCGGCTATTTCCTGATTTTAAAATACAACGCTGGTCTTCAGTAATCTGTAAATCAATCAATGCTGCCGATGGTAAGGATTTGCAGATATCCACCAATTTACGCGCAGGAACAGTGGTTTCCCCAGCTTGTAAACATGCACCATCCGCTAAGGTTGTGCTGGCAACCAACTCGACTTCCAAGTCTGAACCAGTAATGGTAAGCGCTTGATTTGTAGCTTGAATTTTCACGTTTGAAAGAATATTCAAAGTATGGCGACGTTCAACAGCTCCAACCACATGGGATAAAACATTGAGTAAGCTCTCTTTCGCGATTTTCAAACGCACGGTGGAAATCCTCTAACTAAATTTGACAGAAAAGACAGATAATAAATTTTTTTAATGACGTACTATGCGGCAGTTTATGCCGCATTGCAAGCGTATAATTTGTACAAATTTTAGCTTTGTAACAGACGCATGAGGTTTTTATAATCCTCATTAAAAATTGGGTCTTCATCACGTAAGCTCTGCACTTTTTCACAAGCATGCATGACCGTACTATGATCGCGACCACCAAATGCCATACCAATTTCTGGGAAGCTATCCCCAGTTAATTCACGAGCCAAGCCCATAGCCAATTGGCGTGGTCGAGCATAAATACGGGTTCTTTTTGGACCCACTAATTCTTTCAATGGAATGCGGAAATACTCACTCACCACGCGTTGAATATTTTCTGTACTGATCGTCCGCGCACGAATGGCCAAAACGTCTTTCAGTGATTCACGCACCACTTCCAAATCAATCGCAGCACCTTTAAAACGGGATATTGCGACGACTTTATTCAATGCGCCTTCAAGCTCACGAACATTGGCAACCACTTGTTGAGCAATAAACAATGCGCAATTTCGCGGGAGATCAATACCACTACTTTCAGCTTTTTTCAGTAAAATTTCGATTCGAGTTTCGATATCAGGCGGTTCTACACCAACAGACAACCCCCAAGAAAAGCGTGAGACTAGACGTGGATCAAGTTCTGTTAACTCTTTTGGATAGCGATCCGAAGTTAAGATAATTTGTTTAGACTCATCTAATAAAGCATTGAATGTATAGAAAAATTCAACCAAACTGGCTTCTTTACCCGCCAATAGATGAATATCATCGACCAATAATAAATCTAAAGAACGACAATTCTTTTTAAATTCCTCAACCTTACCTTTTTGCAAAGAGCTGACAAAATCTTGGACAAAACTTTCAGCAGTCATATACATCACGCGCGCATTTGGTTTTGCCTGTAATAAAGCATTTCCAACCGCTTGCATTAAATGTGTTTTACCGAGACCTGTTGGACCATAAAGAAACAGCGGATTATGCTGAGATTCACCCAATTGAGTCAAAACTTTACGACAAGTTTCTGCCGCCATTTGGTTGGAACGCCCCTCTACAAATAAAGCAAAATTAAACAATGGGTTAAGTTGTCTCTTTTTCACATTTTTTGCAGAAACAACGTCTTGCTCTTTGTCTTTTTTTACTTTTGGCGATGCTATAGCTGGGCTGGCATGTTGTTCTAAAGCAGCAGTAGTCGTTGCGGGTTGTTCAGCAGCAGAAAGGATTGCACCTGGACGTGAATCAACCAAAATTTCAACTTTACGTACACGACCTTCAGATAATTGCTCTGCCAAGATTGAAATCAATTCTAAATGATGTTCTTGAATGTAGCGTGTCCAATATGGATTAGGTGCATACAGTTTTAAAGTATCTTCGACTTCTTCTGCAACCAACGGACGAATCCACATGGCAAAGACATTATCAGAGAGCTCTTGTCGCAAGCGAGTTAAGCAGTCCGTCCAAAGCATGTGAAACCCCTCTATTCCATTTTAAATTCAAAAAACACAACATTCCCCCTACCCTATAGATAAAGGGGTCGCCATTCTAACCAAGTTATCCACATCTGTCATGAACAATTAAAGTAAATTCGCTCAAAAAAGCAACTTTCTGTAAATAAATTTAAATTCAAAGCACTTGTGGATAAGGTTTTCCACATGCTGTGGATAAATTACCACATAAACTTATCCACAATCCATAAAATTAATAAAAACACAGATACCCACAGCTTAAATCTTTATTATTTAATGTAAAAAAGCTGTTTTCCACAGAAATAACCGACACTAATAATAATAAATTTAAATTTTAAATTTGAATTTATTTATAAGAACCGAGTTTTTTGTGGATAACCTTCAAGTTATGAATTTAAATTCAAAATTAGCAGGTTTTTAAATTTAAAAGCATGGAAACGAATTTAAATCTAGATGAGGTTATGGATAACTTTGAGGATATATATGTTGGTAACTCTTATTTATACTATAAAATAATAAGTTATGTTGTGAATACTTTTTTTGTTGTTTTTATAGCTCAAAAGACAGTTAAAATTTCATGTGGGTAAAAATGCAACAAATATGATCGAATATAGAAGAGATATGTGTATATTCATTGACAGCATAAAGAATGCACAATACAATCGCGAACCTTTAGAAAGATCAATTTTGGAGTTTCGATATGAAACGTACATTCCAACCATCTGAATTAAAGCGTAAGCGCGTTCATGGTTTCCGTGCTCGTATGGCTACTAAGGCTGGTCGTCAAGTATTAGCTCGCCGTCGTGCAAAAGGTCGTCACAGCTTAACTGTTTAATTCGTTAAACAGTTAATACACGACTTGGGTGTTATGTCTCTTTATAGTTTCAGCCCAGCGGTGAGAATCCACTGCGCTGCAGATTACAAAGGTGTATTTGATGGTGCGCTTTTTAAAGTGCATCAACCCCATTTTATATTCTTAGCAAAAGTGACCGAACAGCCTAAAAGCCGTTTGGGTATTGTTGTTGCTAAGAAAAAAGTGCGCCGTGCGCACGAAAGAAATCGAATAAAACGTTTAACGCGTGAAAGTTTTCGCTTAAACCAGCAAAATATTGATCTGTTGGATATTGTGGTGATGCCTAAAGTCGGCATAGAAGCCGTACCCAATGCTGAACTTTTTCAGCAGTTACAATTTGCTTGGTTAAAATTGCAACGCATCGTTAAAAAGCACCATAAAATAGCTCAATCTTCCCCTCAAAAATAGAGGAAACCAATGATTCGTTTATTGCATTGGTTGATTCGTTTCTATCAAATTGCGATTAGTCCTCTCATTGGACCTCGTTGTCGTTATATTCCGACTTGTTCTCAATATTCGTTAGAAGCAATCCATACGCACGGCGCAATGAAAGGTAGCTGGTTAGCTGCAAAACGCGTGTGCCGTTGTCATCCTTGGGGCGGGTATGGTTATGATCCCGTGCCAAAAAAAACAATTCGTTTTATTTCGTTTCAGCAAATAGATTCTCAAACGCTTCATGTTCCTGTACCCTTGCGTGAACGTTTATTGAACCAAAATCACTCTAACCACTTGGGGTAATAGATATGCAACAATGGGCCAGGTTTGCAATCCTTGGGGCCATGTTAGTCACCGCATATTTGCTCATTTTGGCTTGGCAAAAAGACTATGGTCATGATGCAACAAAAGCTGCGACTCCGCAGGCTGTTGTCGCGCATGATGTCTCTGCCGATTTGCCAAAAGGTCAAGCAACTGCGGCTTCTAGCGATGTTCCACAAGCAAATATAGCTGCTGCACAACAAAATACAGCTGCGCCAGCCACAGCAAATCAACAATTGATTTCAGTACAAACTGATCTTTATCATCTTTGGATTAGTCCAAAAGGTGGTGATATTGTTCGTATTGAATTACTGAATCATGACAAGAGCAAAGACAGTGATCAGCCTTTTGTTATGCTTGAAAGTGATGCAAAACGTACCTATGTTGCGCAATCTGGTTTAATTGGATTGAACGGTCCAGACAGTAAACCAGATCGTCCAAGCTATGCGTTTGAAAAAAGTGCTTATACCCTTGCTGATGCTAAAACCGCACAAGACAAAGAAGGTAAATCTTCTCAAGTCTTAACTGTTCCGATGGTATTTAAAACAGCGGATGGTGTTGAAATCATCAAAACGTTTAGTTTCAAACAAGGTCAATACCCAATTGATGTCAGCTATCAGGTTGTAAACCGTAGTACGCAAAATTGGCAAGGACAAATGTTTGGTCAAATTAAGCGTGATAACTCAGATGATCCAGGAAAAACCTCTCAAGGTATTTTCACACTTGGAACCTATTTGGGTGGCGCTTGGGGTACACCAGATGAGCATTATAACAAGCTAAAATTTGCGAATTTTACCGATGAAAAACTCAACACTGAAGCAAAAGGTGGCTGGGTTGCGATCGTTCAGCATTATTTCGTAAGTGCTTGGATGCCAGGTCACTTTGGTGGTCAGCAATACACGGCAAAATTGGAATCACGTAAATCTGCTGATGGTATGAACATCATTGGATTTACTTCACCAACCATTAATGTTCCAGCGGGTAAAGCCATGAGCATTGATGCAACTTTCTACTCTGGTCCAAAAATCCAGTCTGAATTGAAAGATTTAGCGGTAGGTTTAAACCAAACTGTAGACTATGGTTGGTTATGGCCAATTGCCAAATTATTATTTGCAGGTTTACAGTTCTTCCATAACCTTGTGGGTAACTGGGGTTGGTCAATCATTCTATTGACTGTATTGGTTAAACTTATTCTTTGGCCGTTATCGTCTAAGAGCTATCGTTCTATGGCGAAAATGCGTGTGATTGCACCAGAAATGCAACGCATGAAAGAAGAGTTTGGTGAAGACCGTATGCGTTTCTCTCAAGAAATGATGGCACTTTACAAACGTGAGCAAGTCAATCCTTTGGCGGGTTGTTTACCATTACTTTTACAAATGCCAATCTTCTTAGCATTGTACTGGGTATTGATGGAGTCTGTAGAACTTCGCCATGCACCGTGGATGCTGTGGATTCAAGATTTGTCTGCAATGGATCCTTGGTTTATTCTTCCATTGATTATGGGTGTTACGATGTTTGTTCAACAATCATTGAACCCACAACCGACTGACCCTATGCAGGCGAAAGTTTTCAAAATCATGCCAATCATGTTTACAGTATTTATGCTGTTCTTCCCTGCTGGCTTGGTTTTATATTGGATTGTGAACAACTCGATCACGATTCTGCAACAGTGGTTTATCAATAAAAATGTTGCAAAAGCCAAAGTTGAAAATGAAGTTGTTTAATCTTTAACGATTAAGCAATAGCTGAAAAAATCCGCTTAAGATGGTAATCTTAGGCGGATTTTTTATTGTCAAAGTTTGAGTAAATTTAGATGACGAACACTGTAAACCAAACCACAATTGCCGCAATTGCGACGCCACCAGGACGTGGTGGTGTAGGTGTGATTCGTCTTTCTGGACCAAAGGCTTACAGTATTGCGCAAGCTTTGACACAAAAAGATCTTCCCAAAGCACGTTTTGCTGGTTTTCGTCAATTTTTTGACGATCAAGGTGAAGTCTTAGATGAAGGCTTAGCCATTTGTTTTCCCAATCCAAATTCCTTTACGGGTGAAGATGTGGTTGAGTTACAGGGACATGGCGGACCAGTGATTCAAAATGCGCTACTGACACGTTTATTGGAGCTTGGTGCCACTGCAGCCAAAGCTGGTGAGTTTTCCATGCGTGCCTTTGAAAATGGCAAAATGGATTTGGTACAAGCTGAAGCGATTGCTGACTTGATTGATGCAACCTCACAAGCTGCAGCGCGTTCTGCGGTACGTTCCCTACAAGGTGTATTTTCCAATAAAGTAAATACCGTGTTGGAGAAACTGATCCATCTACGCTTGCATGTTGAAGCTGCAATTGATTTTCCAGAGGAAGAAATTGACTTTTTGGCGGATGGGAAAATACTGAGTTTGTTAGAAGAGGTTCAAACTTCGGTTGCTGCGGTACAACAATCGGCTCGTCAAGGTCAATTACTACGTGAAGGTCTGCAAGTGGTGATTGCTGGGAAACCTAATGCAGGTAAATCTTCATTGCTTAATGCCTTAGCGGGAAATGATCGTGCTATTGTGACGGATATTGCTGGAACTACACGTGATGTGTTGCATGAGAAAATTAGTTTAAATGGCTTACCGATCACTTTAACCGACACTGCTGGTTTACGTGAAACAGGCGATGTGGTCGAGAAAGAAGGCATTCGTCGTGCAATTAAAGAGATTGAGCAAGCCGATTTATTGCTCTTGGTTTATGACTTGAGCCAAGGTGAAAATCCTTTAGAACTTGCACAAAATTACTTTGAAAACCACTTAGATTACAAGCGTTTAATACTGATTGGAAATAAGTGTGATCTCACTGATCAATCTGCTGAATTAAATGATTTGCAAGGTTTTCGCCATATCACCGTTTCAGCCAAACAGGATGTGGGTGTGCAAGTACTCATAGATGCGATTACAGCGCATGCAGGCTTTCAGCCTGAGGAAGATACCTTTATTGCACGAACACGCCATTTAGACGCAATGAAGCGCACACAGCGCTATTTGGCAGAGGCACATGAGCAACTTGTGGTTTATCATGCAGGAGAGTTGGTTGCGGAATCACTACGACTTGCCCAAAACGCTTTGGGTGAAATCACAGGTGATTTTAGTGCTGATGATCTCTTGGGAGTTATCTTTGGATCGTTCTGTATTGGTAAATAAGCTTAAAATAGTGAACATGAACGCTGACCAAGTGTCAGCTTTTTTGATGAAAAGTTGTGCTTTTGTAAGCTGATTTTACATCTGAGTTTGAATTGTTTACTGTAAGATCAATAACATATTCAAAAGGGTGTATTATGAAAAAGTCTCCTTTATTGCTTTCCCTCGCAGTATTCGTGATCACTTCAAATGTATGGGCGGGTAAGGCAGATCATGTGATTATTCAAGAAGCAGCGAAAAATAATATCACCATTGAACAAGCATTACGTGCCAGTGACGAAACTGCGGTAACTTTAACCGGTTCGATTGTGCGTCAAATTAAGCATGAACATTATGAATTAAAAGACAGTACAGGAACCATTGGAATCGAAGTGGATGATGATCTGATTGATTTAAAAAAATTAAAGCCTGGCACCAAAGTAAAAATCGTGGGTGAAGTCGACACGCATCGCTACAAACCAACAGATATTGAAGTGGTTAAAATAGATATTGTTCCATAACTGATTTAAAAATAGGTGCTAAGCGCCTATTTTTAAGCGGTATTTGTTTTTTAAATGCTGAATCAATAAGTAACAGCATAATGTGCCGACTCCTGCACAAAAGCCTAAAACACCGATCATTAAACCAAAATGATCGGATAAGTATCCTGCGGAAATAATTGGCACAATCGTACCAAAATAAGCAATAAACAAATATGTTGAAACCACAGCGGCACGATTTTCGATTTGGGTCATTTGATGAATCAATGCAAAAGCACTCAATAAACTGAGCCCATGTCCCATGCCAACCAAAATCACACTGATAAAGAATAAAAAACTCCAATGCATCAGCATACAGACAGACAAAATCAAATAACTACTGATTAATAAAATCAGTCCGATATTTAGGGCTTTGTGCATATTCATTGATTTGGCAGCGAATTGAGCAATCGCGGAAACCATTAAAATACTGGCAATGGTTGCACCACTGACCAAAGGACCATGCCACGGAATAACATCACGTATAAATGAGGGCGCTAAAGATGCAAATAAACTGAATGATCCGAAAGCACAAAACGCACTAAAACTGGTGATATAAAATAAGCCTTTAAATTGTGTTTCTGGTAATTGTAAATGAGGTGCAATGGAAAAAGATTGTTTTTCAAATTGAACAGTTTTAATGCGAAATAAACTGAATAAACTCAGCAGCGCTGCGACAATGACAGGTAAATAAGGTGTGATTAGGGGGTGATCTGAAAATTGAGCAATTGCACCGCCAATAAAAGGTCCCAACCCAAAACCAATCACGGTAATAATTGAACTTAATTGTGCTGCACTTTGTTTGTGTGAATCTGGGATAGTATAGATTAATCCTAGCATTGCCGAGGTGCTGATTAAGCCAGATGCGATTCCGATAATGAAACGACCTAAACCCAGATAATAACGATTCGAGGCAAAAACTGAGAGGCTCAGACCAATAATAGCGAATAATAAGCCGATCTGTAAGGTACGAATAAAGCCAAAGCTATTGCTCATACGCCCTAAAAACAGCAATGTAGTTAAACAACCAAACATATATGCAACAAAGATATAAGTGATTTGGCTCGGGAGCAGGTGCCAAAGCTGTTGATAGATTGGATATAACGGACTCGCAAGTGCAGTACCGATGGTGCCAATACATAAGGCAAGACTGACCATGAGAAATGGACGCCATGATTGCTGATTCATAGATCTAGGACTTAAAGTGCAAATAATCTTGCGGATAAATGCCGAAGATAAGTATTAAGATCGGCAACGAAGAAATCGTATATACCGAAAAGCTTAGAACTTAATCAGTAGGGGGTCAATTAAAACTTTAAGACTTTATCTAATCACCTGTATTGAGCTTATTTTATGAATAACGTTTAAGCAATTTTAAAAATTCTTGTAACTCATTTGCATCAACAGCTTCAGGGTCTTGAATCACATGTTCAGTGAGATGTTGCTCAATTAATTCATTCATTAAACCATTGACGGCTCCTTTGACTGCTGCGACTTGTTGGAGAACCGAAATACATGAAGTACTTTGATCATTCAATGCCTCTTCAATGGCATTCAGCTGTCCTTTTAAACGTTTGACACGGTTAAGGACTTTTTTATCTTGATGGACATGACTCATAAACTGATCCGCTAAAAATATACTCCCTTATAGTATATTTAAAAATAAAATAATATACTCATGGGGAGTATATAGGATCATGCCCACATGCAATTTAAAACGATACAACGTGAACACACTCATCAGTTTGATGAAGGTAATCCATTGGCACAAAAGAAAATTTTATGGGCAACCATTTTGACAGGTTTGATGATGCTGTTTGAAATTTTGGGAGGCTGGATTTTTAATTCGATGGCATTGCTTGCTGATGGTTGGCATATGAGTTCACATATGCTGGCGCTCGGTTTGGCTTATGCTGCTTATCGAGCCGCGCGCCATTATGCGCAGGATTTTCGTTTTAGTTTTGGTACATGGAAAATAGAGATTTTAGCAGGTTATAGCAGTGCAATTTTACTGATGGTTGTCGCTTTATTTATGGCTTTTCAATCGATTGAACGTTTATTTCATCCTGTTCAGATTCATTATAATGAAGCGATTCTAATTGCTATTTTAGGTTTATTGGTCAATTTAATCTGTGCATGGTTACTGCATGATGACCATGACCATGACCATGACCATCATTCACATGATCATGATGAACATCATGGACATGATTTAAATCAGAAAGCGGCTTTTCTTCATGTAGTCGCAGATGCACTGACCTCTGTTTTGGCAATTATTGCATTATTTGCAGGTAAATATTTTGGTTGGGATTTTTTGGATGCGACTTTGGGTATTGTGGGCGCAATTTTAGTTGGACGTTGGTCATTTGGTCTTATTAAAGAAACAGGCAAAACTTTACTGGATGCTGAAATGGATCATGTTGTAGTGGATGAAATCCGTGAAGTTATTACAGGTCTTAAAGTAAACGCCAAAATAACTGATCTCCATGTCTGGAAGGTGGGCAAAGCCAAGTTTTCAGTCATTTTGGCACTTGAAACATCTGATCAAAATTTAAATGCTGATCAAATTCGTAAAGCATTATCAATCCACAACGAATTGGTTCATATTTCCGTTGAAATTAATCAAACTGCGATTTTTAGCTGGGTTCCACGTGAAACTTCATCACCATAATTTAAATTTATCCCTTTATTATAACTCTGGATTTGAGTCGAGCATATTTTACTCAAGTTGGTTTAATCACAGTTTTCAAACAAGCTCACAAGGCAACTGTGTTTTAATAACTGACAATATATTCTGAATTTTTGATTTATGTTAAAGCACATCATTGCGTTGAGTTTAAGTTTTGCTTTTTGTGGGAGTAGTTTTGCCAGTATTGAAACTGTGAAAGCAAAACTCAGCAAAAACTATCCCAATGTCAAAATTGAGCATTTACAGACGACTGAAATGCAAGGTCTGTATAGTGGTACGTTAGATAATCAAATCGTGTATATCAATGAAGATGCTCAACATATATTTGTTGGTTCTATGATTCGTTTAAAAGATCAACATAATTTAACCAAAGATCTCGTTGTTGAAAAAAATACGGTTGATTTTAAAAGTCTTCCTTTCAATGATGCAGTAAAAACAGTCAGGGGGAATGGAAAACGCCAGCTAGCCATCTTTTCTGACCCAAATTGCCCATATTGCAAAACGCTTGAAGGGAATCTAGCTAAACTCAATGATGTGACGATTTATACTTTTATCTATCCGATCAAAGCACAATCTATTTTGCCTGCAAAGCAAGTATGGTGTTCGGCAAATCGTGAATATGCATGGAAAAATTTGATTCAAAATGGGGTAAAACCCACTGCACCAGCAAATTGTCCAACACCGATTGAGCGTAATTTAGAATTAGGTAAAAAATTAGCGCTACACGGTACACCAGCAATTATTTTCTCAAATGGCTATAAAGCAATGGGTGCCTACCCTGCTGAAGAAATTGAGAAGTTATGGAACAAATTTGGATTATAAAACGATAATTTCATAAGCACTTAGAAAAAAAAGCACCCTGAATGGGTGCTTTTCTAAATGCAAAATTTTAACTTCGTTTGGCAATCATGTTGTAAATAAATAACACGATAATTGCACCCACCACAGAGGCAATAAAACCGGCAGATGCACCTTTAGGGTAAAGTCCTAATAACTGACCGCCGTAGGTTGCAACCAATGAACCTACGATCCCCAACGCTGTGGTTACAATAAAACCTGCTTTATCATCACCAGGATGGATTGCTCGAGCAATAAGACCTGCAATAAAACCAATCACAATTGCACTAATCAATGACATCATAATCTTTCTCCTTTTTCTTTATTTTGTCGTGAGTTACTGCATCGAATTAATTTAATATTCAAATATTTTTACAGGAAGTAAAAGGTTGGATTTGCTACAAGTTGTTGCATTTTTGTTCGACGGTTGCTGGGGGAAGCCATAAAAAAAGCGACCGTGGTCGCTTAAATCAGTTTAGGTAAAATGGGTTTACGGAAGATGATCTTATAGACCAATTTCTCCAATAAATGGAATATGGCGATATTTTTGATCATAATCTAAGCCATAACCCACAATGAACTTATCTTCTACTTCAAAGCCTAGAAATTTCACGTCTAAGTCGATTTCACGGCGAGAAGGTTTGCTGACTAAAGTACACAGTTCAATTGAATTCGGTTGACGGGTACTTAATATTTCTAAAACTTTGCTCAAGGTATTGCCTGAATCAATAATATCTTCTACCACCAAGATATCTTTTCCACGAATTTCTCCGTCTAGATCTTTTAGGATTCTGACATCACGAGAGGATGTTGTATTGCCACCATAGCTTGAAACTGTCATAAAATCGAGCTCGTGAGTTTTAGTAATGGCACGGCATAAATCTGCCATAAAAATCACTGAACCACGCAATAAGCCAATTAAAACCAATTCTTTATCACTACTGGCATAATGCGCATCAATTTTTTTACCAAGTTCTTGAACTTTTGCATGAATTTCTTCAGCAGAAATCATTACTTTCATTTCAACAGTCATGGGAAATACCTAAAACTTAAACATCAAATTCTAAAATTAAAAAAGGTGTTGACTAGCAACACCCTAAAAGATGGCATAATTTTAAAACATATCAGGTTCAGATGCATCCTTTTTACGATTTGAAAATGTAAATGCTGAAATTTGAAGCTAAATGTCTAGTGCGCATCTTGTTTTAACAACAGCGCACATACGATAAAAACACCACCTATCAAAAGTAGTTTTTTCTTGGAGGGTGATGATTTAGGATTTTTTTCAGACTTGTGCATAGGCTTTTTGTCCATAAATATAGGTGGCTTGAATATTACGGTCATCCCCCATAGTGAATAAGGCGAATAATGCATCTTCAATATTTTTTGCTCGCTCTTGACGCAATTGCTGTAATGCGGTTGCTTTTAAATTCAGCACGACAAAGTCAGCTTCTTTGCCTACATTGAAATTGCCCAATCGATCATCTAAATGCAGCGCTTTAGCACCACCAAGCGTTGCATGATAAAGCGATTCCAGGGCTGAAAGTTTATCGCCTTGTAATTGCTGAACTTTGTAGGCTTCGTTAAGTGTTTGTAAGTGGCAAAATGCGGTGCCTGCGCCAATATCAGTTCCAAGACCAACTTTGACTTGTTTTTCCCAAGATTTTTTTAATGGAAATAAACCACTGCCCAAGAATAAGTTGGAGGTTGGACAGAATGCGATCGCAGAATCAGTTGCATGCATACAATCCCATTCGTGTTCTTCTAAATGAACACAATGGGCGAAAACAGAACGCTCCCCTGTTAACCCATAATGATGATAAACATCTAAATATCCCTGTTGTTCTGGAAATAATTCTTTGACCCAAGCAATTTCGTTTTTATTTTCACTTAAATGCGTATGGACATAAACATCAGGATATTCTGCTTTTAATTGCCCTGCTTTTGCCAACTGTTCTGGTGTAGAGGTTGGTGCAAAGCGTGGCGTAATGGCATAAAGATTACGACCTTTGCCATGCCATTTTTCAATCAGTGCTTTTGAGTCGATATAAGCACTTTCAGCCGTATCAGTCAGCTCTTCTGGTGCATGACGATCCATCATCACCTTACCCGCAATTAAGCGCATTTGATGACGTTCTGCAGCTTCAAATAAAGCATCCACAGATTGCGGATGTACTGTACAGAAAACCAGTGCTGTTGTTGTGCCATTTTTTAGTAATTCATGAACAAAAAACTGTGCGATTTTATCTGCGTAGTTTTTATCTGCAAATTGAATTTCTGTTGGAAAGGTATAGGTATTGAGCCATTCTAATAATTGTTCACCATAGGCACCCACCATTTCTGTTTGTGGAAAATGAATATGAGTGTCGATAAAACCAGGTACAATCAACTGTTCAGGATAATGATCAACGCTCATATCATTACTTAATTGCGACTGCCCTGCTTCCCAATCACCAAACCAGATAATTTTACCTTGTTCAGTAATCAATAACCCATCTTCAATATAACGCGTTTGATCTAAAATTTGAGTGGCTTGGGAAACGGTATTTTGAATATCAAGAAAACGTCCGCGAATCGCCGTTTTCTGCACAACAGAAGACATGTAAAACCTGCAATTTATCCTTTTTTCGATTGATTGTACCTGAAATTTATTTAAGCTGCTGTAAGCAGTTTTATTTTCTTATGTGCTCAAAAATGTAATTGATGTTGAAGATTGTGAAAAAATGAAAAGCATTAGACGAATATTTGAGTTTGTGACTTTATCTTTAATCTAAGAATAGGTACAGTGTCGGCAAATGATGGAAATAAGAGAAAATAATATTTATGTATTTTTGGAATACCAAAGCTTTGGCGCATGAACTAGCAGAAGATACTTTAGAAAAACGCCATTACAAGAATTATTATTTGATCGCTGCTTTAGTGGTCAGTGCGGTTTATTATTATGGTATGTTTTCGCCTTATTATGATGCTCGTGTGATTGGTTTAGAAGGCATATTGACGCTGATCATTATGTTTGTTGGCATTCAACGTTGCTATGCTGCAAACGGTGGTGATGAGGGCGTGCATTTTATGAATCGTGTCACTGCACTCTCATTCCCTATTTTGTTGCAGACCACTGTTGCGGGAATTGCTTTTGGTTTGATTCTGCTCGGCATTTATCAATTTTTTAATCTTGAAAATACTGCTTTTGAAATGTGGTATGAGTGGTGTGTTTCTGCCTTTACGATTTTTTTGCAGATCGTGTTTTTTACCCGCTTAAATCAATACATGAAACGTGTTGCGGATCATACAATTTAACAATAAGCAGAGTCATAAAAGGGATTTATCTCACTGGATAAATCCCTTAGTTTAAATAGTGGATATGATATTTAGAGATTTTTAAATGTTTAATCGCCAAAATAATGACAGTGTTGTACTGAATATTGGTCTGTTTAAAATTACTCTATAAAATAATGGGCTGCAAAATGTGCATCATTCCCAATAATGTCAAATTCATCTTCTCGAATCGACATACCTGCACAAGTATGTCCAACCATCCATAAACCTAGTGTTGGAAGTTTACCGTCATACAATGGGGTATTGACCCATTTTTGTGCAATATAACCGTATTTATCATAATCATCAAAGTAGAAGCTTCCTGAAGCAGCACCCTGATCAATATCATCTTCTACTACACGGATATTTGCACCTTCTCGGGCGAGAATAGGCTTTTTCACCCATTTGCCTTGTAACAAAACATTGGTATCAAAGGCATGGGTTTCAAGTAAATAAGGATGGTTTGGAAACTTTTTCCAAAGTTCTACCAAAATTGCTTTATTTGACAGCAACATTTTCCAACATGGCTCTACCCATTGTGTTGTGGGTTTTAAATATTGAGAAAAGTTTTCTTCCCAGACCCATTCCCAAGGGTACAGTTTAAATAGCTGATCAATCGATTGATCATTCAGATCCACAAAGTTTTGTCCATCCCATCCGATATTTTCCATCGAAAGTTCGGACACACGATGTCCTGCTTGGAACGCCGTATCCATTAAATATTCGAGATTTCCCCAATCTTCACGTCCGGCTTCTTGGCAAGCAGCGAAATGAATATGCGAACCTCGTGGAAAAATCGTTTTCCAGCGATTAATCAGGTCTTCGTGAATACTGTTGAATTGATCACGATGCGGAATATTTTCCACTTGTTCAATCCAATGCCACTGAGCAACTGAGGCTTCGAGTAACCCCGTGGGTGTATCTGCATTGTATTCCAGCATTTTGATTTGACGACCATCATAGGCAAAGTCAAATCGACCATAGAGCATAGGTGCATGGTTGTGCCATGAATGTTCAATGAGTGGGATTGCAGCCTGTGGAATTTGAAAATAATCAGGATAATCACCTTTTTGAATGATTTCTCCTGCCACTTGCATGCACATCTGGTGTAATTCATTCGAGGCATCTTCAAGTTGCTCAATTTGCTTTAGGGTAAATTCATAAGCAACCCCTTCAGACCAGTAAATGGAGCCATCCAGAGAAGGTAAGTTGTAATAATCAAAACCAATTTTTTCGTGTTCTTGTTGCCAGTTGGGACGAGCTTGGAAGCATTTTCTTTTCATAATATTCTAAATCATAAGATTGCGTATAAGATGTCTAACCACCAAAAGAGAACCCACTGCGCCCAAAGCCTCCACGCACAGGCGAAGATTTGCTATTACTTTTGGTGACTTGAGAAACCTGTGGTTGTCCAACACTTAGATTTGTAGAGGGTTCAACTTTACGTCCTAAATAATTTACTTTGCGATTGCCTTCATAATATTGTGGACCAATAAAACGAGAGCCAGCATAGTATCCACCAGAAGAGTGACTGCCAGAAGAACTTGATGCTGTTTCCTCTTCACAGAGATCAGTGTTCCAGTCATATGAACAGTCATATTGGCTATTATAAACATCTTGAACAAGGGGTTTGTTATTGCTACTGCATGCTGTAATTAAAAGAGGGACTACAACCAGACTGATTTTTTTTGAACGCATGATTAGCCTTAGATCATCGAGTATTTTTATCTATTTGCTTTATAACATGATAAAAAGAAATTGTTTTATGCGCTGTATGATATGAGGATGTATGTTGAATGTACAGTCTGGGATTTATAAAATTGTTTTTTATCTGGATAATCGTCTGAAAATAAATCGATATTCAAACCATTTAGACATTGAATGATTGCGAAATAGCGTTGAATAAAAAGAGCCATGAACTATACAAAACAGCTTGAACAGATGATTTATAGCTCCCCTCAACTGATGATGAGGTTACAGTATTTGCGAGAACTACATGCAGATGCCTATTTGAGTGCAGGGGTCATTCGCAATATGGTATGGTCTAATTTACACGATCAGGTTTATTGTCTTGATAACACCGAGATTGATGTGATTTTTTATGATCTAAAGGATCAGACTGGGAGACAACAACGGCGTTTAAGCCAAGAATTAAAGCAAAAATTCCCAAACAATGATTGGGATGTGGTCAATCAAGCCTATGTTCATCTATGGTACAAAACCGATGATGGGAATGCGATTAGTCAATATTCTTCATTATTTGATGCTTTATCTGTTTGGGTTGAAACCTCAACTGCAATAGCTGTTCGTCTACAACAGTCTGGTCAATTAGAATGGATTGCGCCTTTTGGGCTCAATGATTTATTTGAGTTAAAGTTAAGATGGAATGCTCGTTTAGTCAGTTATGCCACCTTTGTACAACGAATCGAGTCTAAGCGTTTTTTGCAGAGATGGGACAAATTGGTCATTGTCGATCAACCATTTAGAGATCAGGAATAGCTCGGTAAAGAATGAATTCAATATTCCAAAGCATCCCATGATCAAGTGGTATTTAAAACGCATTCCTTGCTTAGGATGTCCTGATAAAAAAGCCCTCCGAGTGGAAGGCTTGGTTTAGTTTTATAAACGGGTTTCCTGATGCTTTTTGTTATGGCGGATCGACAGCCAAGCGGTAATGGTCAATACAATAACAATGAACCCTAAAGAAATCCAAATTGGCATATGGAATACATCCAACATTAACATTTTAAAACCAATGAACAGTAAGATAATTCCTAAACCATAAGGTAAATAGTGCATCTTAGACGCAGCACCAGACAATAGGAAGAACATCGCACGCAAGCCTAAAATTGCCATTAAGTTCGCCGTGAGTACAATAAAAGGATCACTGGTGACCGCAAAAATAGCTGGAATTGAATCGACAGCAAAGATCACATCAGATGCTTCAACTAAAATTAATACTAGAAATAACGGCGTTGCCCAAAGTACACCATTTTGACGGACAAAGAATTTAGCGCCTTCCAGTTTAGGTGTAATGCGCATGTGTTTACGTAGCCATTTTAGAATAGCCATATCTTCGATATTGGTTTCTTCCTCATCTTGACCTTTCAGGAATTTGAATCCTGTATAAACGAGGAAAGCACCAAAGATATAGAGGACCCAAGAGAACTCTTGAACGAACCAAGCACCTATAAAGATAAATATTGTTCGTAAAATAATTGCCCCTAATACACCATAGAGTAAAATTTTACGCTGTAAGCCTTGGGGAATTGCAAATGCAGCAAAAATCATCAACCAAACAAAAACGTTGTCAATTGCTAAGGATTTTTCTAAGAGATAGCCTGCAAAGTATTCCATGGTTTTCGTATTGGCTATGGCAACACCCGCAGTTTGCTGTAAATACAGCCATAAACCGCCACCAAATAAAGCAGCGACACTGACCCACGCAATACTCCAGTAGGCAGCAGTTTTAATTTTAACGTCTTGACCTTCTTTTTGCTTAAAGCCTAAAAAGTCAATCAGTAACATCACGATGACGATAGCGAAGAACGCTAAATACAGCCATGGATTGCCTATAGATTCCATAAAATTCTCCGAATCTGGCAATCAGGCATAAAAAAACCTTGACCTGTTGCCAGATGATTAAACATCTGTATCAACATGATCAAGGTCTTGCCTACATTTTAGCGTTTATAACATGACTAAAATGCTCAGATACCGGCTTTTCAAAGCGTAATGACGATATTCTGATTGGAGGAGGCTACTCCCCTTGTTCAATAAACTGTGTAAGAAATAAAAATTTCTTTATATGCGCAGAGAATCGCACATTTATTTAAAATGTGCAAATATTGAATGTGTTTTTATGTAGCTTAAATTATGTACAAAATTCAGCGCAGGTTTTTAGCTGTGCAAAAGCCTGACTGAGTGTTTGATGATGGTGTTGAATAATCAACTGTGCATTGAGTACGGCTGAATCAACAGTACTGTGCGCATCTGAAATCAATTGCACCTTAAATCCTAAATCTTTTGCTGCACGACAAGTGCTATCTATGCAAAATTCAGTTTTTAAACCGCAAACAATCAGCTCTTGTATATTCAATGACTTCAATCGTTGTTCTAAATCAGTTTGAAAAAAACAATTTGGGCGAGTTTTTTCCAACACCTGATCAAGATCATGATCAATGTTTAATTCTGCAATCAATTGAGTCATTGGACTATGAGGTGCCATAGCAGTATTGGCAGCACCCACATGACGAATTGCAAATACAGGAATGTGTTTTAAATGAGCGTATGCAATGAGTTGATTGATATTTTTTAATAATCGATCAGCTTCAAATGGAGGTTGCGATGCATAAAACAAACCATTTTGCATATCAACAACAATTAAGGCTTGTTTGTTTTGAGAGTCTGACATGAGTTTCTCCGTAACGATGTGCCCAATCACGGAGCCAAAAAATAACCCCGCACATTTGGCAGGGTTGGCTTTACAATTTATTTTAAATGCAAAAAACCACACTGCCGATGCAGTGTGGTGGTAAATAATCTAATGAAAAAGAAAGTTTGCATTGATCATCATATAATGACTAGATAACTTTGATTAAATTAAACTTATTGAGTTGAGATGTCACTTTAAAATTTGTAAATTTACGCTTTTTGAATAAAATCTTTACGTTGTACCAGCACTAAGGCAAGCAGTGTGCCCAATACAGCAATGATACCGCCAACCACACCAATATGATTGAGCCCATAACTGGCAGTAACTAAACCTCCAAGAAGTGCCCCACCGCCGATACCGACATTGTAAAGCCCAGAATAAATGGCCATCGCCACATCTGTTGCATCAGAAGCTAAATTTAATGCTTTGGCTTGTTGAGCTAAACTAAAGCAAATAATTGCCATTCCCCAGAACAAACTCAACACACTGAAACTGACAAAATCGATGCTTAATGTGGTCAATAACAGCATAGAAATCGCCAGTATCAGACTGCTGAGAGGGATCGGCAATTTGGGATATTTTTTAGCAAATTTTCCAAATAAATAGGAGCCAAAAAAGCCTGCTGCGCCATAGATGAGTAATAAGGTTGTGGTTTGTGTTGAGCTAAAATGTGCAACATTTAAGGCAAACGGTTCGATATAACTATAAGCCGTAAACTGTGCTGTAATCACAATCACAGTGAGTGCAAAGACCATCATTAAACTAGGGCGTTTTAGAAATACTTTTAAGCTGCTTAAAGAGCCTGAATTAACGCTTGGTAAGCGTGGTAATGTTTTGGCTAAAATTAAACAGACAACAGCTGCGCCAATGGCGATCAAGCCAAAAGTATTACGCCAACCATAAGATTCTCCCACCATTCTGCCAAAAGGAATACCTAAGACCATCGCCAGCGCTGTACCTGTGGCCAATAGACCTAAAGCTTGAAACTCCTTACCTTTGGGTGCGACACGAACGGCTAGCGAGGCAGTGATCGACCAAAATAGCGCATGCGAAAATGCGATACCAATTCGGCTGGCAAGCAGTACATCAAAACTCCATGCAAAATAAGACAAGGCATGACTGGCAACGAAAACCATGAATAAGCCAATCAGCAAAAAGCGTCTTTCGATATTTTTTGTGAGGAGCATAATAGGCAAAGAAATCGGTGCAACTACCCATGCATATAGAGTAATCATGATGCCGACATCCGTTGCCTGCATACTAAAACTTTTACCAATATCGCTGAGTAAAGCTACGGGTACAAATTCTGTGGTATTAAAAATGAAAGCAGCAAAGGCAAGGCTGATTACACTGACCCATTGCTGCGTTTCACTGGGGGCAGATTGGGGTGTGGGCGTTTGGGAAGAAGAACTGGACATGATCATATTTTCAAAGATTAGCACTAAATTTTAGGCTGATTTTTGCATAAAGTTAAGCTTAAGTTTTGATACATAAAAATTAGGATTGTCGGACAAAACTTAACAATAAACCCAATAAACTTATGGCATTTTGAATGTGCTTTTAAGTTTGTATGTATATAAAGAGTAAATAAAATGTTAGAAATTAGACACAAAGATGATGGAAAAAAAGGTGAGTTTTATATTGGTGAAGACGGTCACCATTTGGCTGAAATGGCATATACATGGGCAGGTGAAAATATGTTGATTATTGATCACACACTTGTAGAAGATGAGTTGCGTGGTCAAAGTGTGGGACGTAAGTTATTGGATCAAGTGGTGGATATGGCACGTTCAAAAAATGTGAAAATTATCCCTCTATGCCCTTTTTCAAAATCTGTATTTGATAAAGATCAATCGATACATGATGTTTTGAAATCTTAAGTTTGCTTTGTTAAAGTGGAATTGTGTCATAAATCATCAATGAGAAATAATAGATGCAATTCCAACATATCGATAATCAACATAAGGGTGAGTTTTTCTTAGATAATCCTCAAGGACAGCGTATTGCTGAAATCAGCTATGTTTGGAGTGGTGAACAGCAGATTATTGCCAACCACACTTGGGTTGATGATTCCCTACGCGGTCAGGGTATCGCCCGCCAATTATTAGATACTTTGGTTGAATTTGCGCGTGAAAAACAACTAAAAATTGTGCCAACATGTTCATATGTGGACGTGATGTTTAAACGAGAAAAAAGCTTTGCAGATGTCAAAGCATAGCTAGATATACATACATTTAATGTCCTACCTGGATTGGACTGTTAAAATTGAGTTAGATACTTCAACATGTTAAAAAAAATTCTGATCGCTTTATCATTATTGATCAGCCCTATACTGAGTTATGCAGAAAGTTGTTTTGAATTAAACTTACGCGCTTATCAAAAAGAGCAAGAGATCAACCCACGTTGGGAATTAGTGGCTCAATCGAAACATCGTATATATTTTTATTCAGCGCCTAAAAACTTTTGTAAAATGAATGATACTTTTGTTATTCAAAATGATAATGTTACAGCATATTCAGTGTATAAAGATCGGGCAAAACAAGCATGGGTCTATGTGGTATTTAATGATCCAAATCAACATATAGAAGATGACATGGTTGAAGGATGGGTCAAACTTAAAGACTTTAAAGCTTTGCAGAAAACAGCGACCCCAGATTAAACGAAAAAACCACATTTTGTGGTTTTTTTCGTTTCTAGAAAACTTATTTTGCTTTTAATGCAGTAATTAGTTTTTGGTGTAATCCACCAAAACCGCCGTTCGACATGATCACTACGGCATCTCCCTCGCCTGCCTCAGTGCGAATGGTATTGATAATCTCATCTAAGGTACGAGCCACAACAGCATTATTTGTGGCTGCATCAATCACGGGCTGTAAATCCCAATCCAAGCCTTCAGGTTGATACCAAATGACTTCATCTGCCAAACGTGCAGAATACGCCAACCCATCTTTATGGCTACCCATACGCATGGTATTTGAACGTGGTTCAATGACTGCCCATAGTTTACGCTCGCCTAAACGTTTGCGTGCACCTTCTAAGGTTGTATCAATCGCTGTTGGATGATGGGCAAAATCATCGTATACCTCAATACCATTTACAGTATCGAGCAATTCCATACGGCGTTTCACCCCGCCAAAATTCGATAAGGCTTTACAAGCCGTTGCAATGTCGACACCTACGTGCTCCGCAGCAGCAATCGTTGCTAAGGCATTGGCAACACTATGCTGCCCTGTCATATTCCATTGAACTTCGCCTTTGACTATGCCGTGTTGTAAGACTTTAAAATGTGAACCATCCGCAGAAAGTTGCTCCGCATAGACTTCAGCACTGTCGTTGGCATCTAATGAAGTCCGAACCACTGGTGTCCAACACCCCATTTGCAAAACTTCATCAATATTGGTTTCAGTGATCGGTGCAATAATGCGACCTTCGCTGGGAATGGTGCGGACTAAATGATGGAATTGTTTTTGAATCGCAGCCAAGTCATCAAAAATATCGGCATGGTCAAATTCAAGATTATTTAAAATCGCAGTTTTTGGATGATAGTGTACGAATTTAGAACGTTTATCGAAGAATGCAGAATCATATTCATCTGCTTCGACACAGAAGTATTTTCCACCGCCTAAACGTGCACTTTCACTAAAACCTAAAGGTACACCACCAATTAAAAAGCCTGGATTTAATCCTGCCTGATCCAACACCCATGCCAACATGGTTGTGGTGGTGGTTTTACCATGTGTGCCTGCAACACCTAAGACATGTTTACCTTGTAATACATGGTCAGCAAGAAATTGTGGTCCTGAAATATAGGGCAAACCTTCATTCAACATATATTCAACAGCATCAATACCACGTTTCATGGCATTACCAACAATCACAAGGTCTGGGTGGGGCTGTAAATGGCTACGGTCATAGCCTTGCATCAAGGTGATACCTGCATTTTCAAGCTGGGTTGACATCGGCGGATAAACATTTGCATCTGAACCTGTAACCTTATGACCTAAATCACGTGCCAATAATGCCAATGAGCCCATAAAGGTGCCGCAAATACCCAAAATATGCAGATGCATTCGTTTTAACTCCAGTGCTTTTATAGACTCATCACTTTTTGCTTGTGGTGTAGCCGATTCATTTGATTTGAGAGCAACGATAGCAAGGCTTAAAGCGAAAAGATAGTTTTTCTTGTTACGATTTTAAAGCATAGCTTTTGCGGATAAAATCCTGCATATTTGCAGTTGAATAGAGTTGCTCGCATAAATTTTATTATTGCCAAACATGTCAAAATCTCGAAAAAGAACAGCAAAAAAATTCGTCTTAAATCAGGTTTATCCTTATTCTTCGATCAGTAGTTTATTGATTGCTTTGCCAATGATGTTGATTTATGGCATTGCCTATTATTCTTTGTTGGGTGACGGTTTTTATTTAGGTCCAGTAAGCTTAACGTTTTTGCTTTATTTTGCTACAACGACAAGGATAATCCGACTATTTTCTAAAGATGTCACCATTTGGTTTGATGATCAGTATATGTATCTTCAATTCAATCAAAAAGCGCCACAAAAATATGCCAAACAGGAAATTTTAGGTTTTTACAGCTATGATTATTCAACCAAATCACCTTTATTATTCAATTCAAAAGTTTCCATTCATTTTTATCTTGATCAGGGTCAAAAAATATTTTTAAATGATTCTTCTTATAGAAATATCGTTGATGAAGAAAAGCGTCTAGTATTACTTAAATTTTTAAAAACAGCTCAAAGTGAGCTTGAGTTTTCTCCCCTTCATGCCAAATCTAGATTCTTTGCTCATCATGTGTATTGGTACGCGCGGCAGCATGATCGAGATTGAAGGTTTTTCACTTTTAAAAAAATGCAGTGTAATCTATTGAGGCATACATCATTGTTGAGCTAAAAATGGCTTTATCTCTACCGCTTTTATTGCTGATTATCTCCAATTGTTTTATGACTTTGGCTTGGTATGGTCATTTAAAGTTCCTCCATGAAGCACCTTTGTGGCAAGCCATCTTATTTGGTTGGGTGATTGCCCTACTTGAATACAGCTTTATGATTCCTGCGACTCGCCTTTTGGCTCAACATGGTTGGTCATTGGGACAAATGAAAATTACTCAAGAAGTGGTCACACTCTTGGTATTTGTTCCTTTTATGATTTTTTTATTTAAACAGCCTTTTAAATTGGACTATCTGTGGGCAGGATTGTGCTTGTTGGGATGCGTATTTTTTGTCTTTAGAAGTCAGTAAGATCAATAGACTGAGTTAAAATCATGATGATTTTAGAAGCGTCCATCATGATTTTTTGACCTGATGAGTTGGCTGGCTTTTTCGATTTTTATGTTGTTTAGGGACTCCAGCCTGATATTGCCCTTCGACTCAAGCATTTAAGGTGGTTAAATTAAAAAATATTGCATTGCTACGTCTGTTAAATTTTCGTGAGATGAAAAATCAGTCTATAATAGCGAGCTTCTTGATATTCATTTAAACACTGATCACCAGTATTTAAACTTCCTTACATTCGTTTACGGAATATATGCAATGAATGCGGCCGCTGTACAAGACGCTCCTCTAGTTGGAATTATCATGGGTTCTCAATCAGATTGGGCAACTCTCGAAAACACTGCCAATATGCTTAAACAGCTTGGTGTTCCTTTTGAAGCTGAAGTTGTTTCTGCGCATCGTACGCCAGATCGCTTATTTGAGTATGCTGAAACAGCACGTGAACGTGGTATTCAAGTGATTATTGCTGGTGCAGGTGGCGCAGCGCATCTACCAGGGATGTGTGCAGCAAAAACAGATCTACCGGTGCTTGGTGTGCCAGTGAAGTCTTCGATTTTAAATGGTGTTGATTCGTTATTGTCTATCGTGCAGATGCCTGCTGGTATTGCCGTAGGTACATTGGCGATAGGTCCTGCTGGTGCAACCAATGCCGCGATTATGGCAGCACAGATTTTAGGTTTAACCCGTCCAGAGATCGCAAAAAATGTTGCAGATTTCCGTGCGGCACAAACTGATAAAGTGGCTAGTAAAAACATTCCGGGTCAAGCTTAAAACGGGACACAGGTTATGAATAAAACCATCGGTATTTTTGGTGGTGGTCAACTCGGCCGTATGATGGCGCAAGCTGCGCTACCGTTAAATATTCAATGTACTTTTCTTGAAGCCAATACAGATTGTCCATCTGCGATATTAGGGCAAGTATTTTCAACAAAAGCTGAAAATGGCTTGCAAGACTTTATTGCAAGTGCCGATGTATTTAGTTTGGAATTTGAAAATACGCCATTGATTGATGTAGATGTATTGACCAAACATAAGGACTTACATCCACCACGCCAAGCTTTAGCCATTGCACAACATCGCCTTTCAGAAAAAGCGTTGTTTGATGCGTTAGAGATTCCAGTTGCGCCATATAAAGCGGTAGATTCTCTGGATAGCCTCAAGCTTGCAGTTGCTGAATTAGGACTGCCGATTGTCCTGAAAACCGCGACTGGTGGTTATGATGGTAAAGGTCAGTTTGTATTACGTTCAGAAGATCAAATTGACCAAGCTTGGACAGAGCTTGGTCCAGCAGGTTCGTTAATTGCTGAAAGCTTCGTTATTTTCTCTCGTGAAGTTTCAATTATCGCAGTACGTGGTATTGATGGAGATGTAAAAACTTGGCCATTGGCTGAAAATCATCATCACAATGGTATCCTTTCACATTCGATCGTTCCTGCTCCAAATAGTTCAGATTTGCAACCTGTTGCACAAGACTATATCACTCGCCTTTTAAATCATTTGAATTATGTGGGTGTATTGACTTTGGAGCTGTTTGTCACTGAAAAAGGCTTGTATGCCAATGAGATGGCGCCACGTGTGCATAACTCGGGGCACTGGTCAATTGAAGGTGCTGTATGCTCGCAATTTGAAAATCATGTCCGAGCGGTTGCTGGGTTACCTTTAGGTTCAACAGAAGTTGTACGTCCAACGGTGATGGTCAATATCATTGGTCAATATCCACCATTGGAAGAGGTTTTGGCATTAGAAGGTGCTCATGTGCATCTTTATAACAAGACTGAGCGTGAAGGTCGTAAAATTGGACATATCACGTTGATGCCAAATGATTCTAAGGAATTAACGACGCTATGCCGTCAGTTAGCAAAAATTCTGCCAAATCCACTGTCATTAAGTGAAGATATGAGCATCTAAACTCACTATTGTGTGTAAAAAAAGCAGTCAAGGTGTTGGCTGCTTTTTTCTTTTTCGATGTTCTGTATGATGGCATTCCTTTATTTTTTGGGTATTTTGATCTCAATTTACATCGAAAGATGACATATAAAAATAACAACGAGCTTTAAAAATAAGTAGGGTGTGTTGACACTTTTA
>NZ_LBNA01000038.1:0-77291 GCF_001005515.1 Acinetobacter sp. Ag2 | reverse complement strand
TTTCATAACGTAGCCTGAGATAATTTTAACCACAACCCTGAGCAAGAACAAAGCACTGCTTTGTTTGCAGCGCAAGCCGTAGCGGGGACTAGCGTGTTTTGTGTCGCTTCGTCGTTCCCTTACGAAACAGTGTTTCTCATCATTTAGAATGACTAAATTTCGTATTTCGCGCCTAGTATCGCCTACAAAACACACCTAGTCGCAAACATAGACGAATTGTCCACAGCCCCTAATATCTTTGCTACTTTTTACAGCCTTAAATGTTTCGCTGATCATAAAAATCATTTCAATCAAAATTTATTGTTTTCACTTTGCCTTAATCCCATTGCTCATTCCTCTAACACTTCTCTGTACTTAGAAAATATAGTGCTTTTAGCTTAGTAAGCCTTCATTCAGTTGTTGTGTGAACAACGCTATTTATTAGCAAACTTCGTAAAGGATAAAAAATTATAAATAACAAAAATTTAATCCAATATAAATCATCACGATCCATTTTTATTTTGCTTTGTAATCTTTTGTAAGTAAATCTTGTTAATTAAAGTGTCTTTATGACACTATACATGTATTGGCAATAAGCCACTTTATGAGAGTCAATTAATGTCTATTCAAATTCAAGATTCAAAACAGAACCTGATTTCTGTACAAACGATCCAATTTGCGGGTGGTGAAAGACATATCCAAATTTCGGCAGAAATTTTGAATACCTTGAAAGGTACAATGCAAATTCAAGCAAAAATTACCAATAGCCAAGATCTCATGGATTACTTATTGCTCGAAAATGTATTGCTCAACCAAGGCTTAGAAATTGATTTAGAAATCCCTTATTTTCCCTATGCACGTCAAGATCGCATTTGTGCAACTGGACAAGCTTTTTCATTAGAAGTTATGACAAAGCTGTTAAATATCAACAATGAAAAGTTTCCGCAGCAACGTAAATCTATCAAAGTCTGGGATGCTCATAGTGGTGTGACAGAAAAACTTTTGCATGAAAATACACACTTTTTTGACATTGAAAATGTCCAGCCTAGTGAAATAATTTTAAAAAATGAAATGTTAGCGAAGCTTTTAACAGCAAAGAAAACGGTTTTAGTCTGCCCAGATGCAGGTGCAAAACAGCGTACAAAGACAATTGCCAATGCTGTAAATACATTTCGTGATCGTGAAATTGATGTGGTCTTTTGTGAGAAACGACGTGACCCTGTCACTGGAAAAATCCAAAATGCTCAGGTCAATGCAAAAGATTTATCGGGTAAAACCGCAGTCATTACTGACGATATCTGTGACGGCGGTGCAACGTTTATCGGCATTGCGCAAGAGTTAAAAAAATTAAATTGTGAGCATGTGATTTTATACGTTACACACGGCATTTTTAGTAAGGGCTTACAAGTATTCGATGGTTTAGTCGATCAGATTTTTACTACACACAGCTTCCCTCAAATCGAAAATCCAAAACTTAACGTTATTAAATTCAGCCGTTTCAGTAGATTGTAATTATCAAATTTTAACTGCCTAATTTTAATTATCTAGGAGAACAACAATGAGCTTAAAAATTAATCCACTAAATGCCATCGATTTTTATAAAGCAGATCACAGACGTCAATACCCTGCTGGTACAGAATATGTTTATGCCAATTTTACGCCACGTTCTTCGCGTTTAGCTCAAATGCTACCTGATTTTGACGATAAAATCGTGTTCTTTGGTTTACAAGGTTTTATCAAACATTTTTTAATCGAAACATGGAATGAAGGCTTTTTCCAACAAGATAAAAACAAAGTGATCGCTGCTTATAAACGTCGAATGGACAATGCCTTAGGTGAAGGGGCGATTCCAGTCGATCACATTGAAGCCTTATATGACTTAGGCTATTTACCAATTCGGATCAAAGCCCTAGCAGAAGGTAGCCGAGTCAACATGAAAGTTCCTGTACTGACTATTGTAAATACCTTACCTGAGTTCTTTTGGTTAACCAATTATTTGGAAACTGTACTCAGTGCAGAATTATGGAAAAGCTGTACCACTGCAACTATTGCATTTGAATACAAACGTTTACTTACAGCGTATGCGATCAAAACTGGCGCACCTTTAGATTTTGTTCCAGTTCAAGGACATGATTTTAGCAGTCGTGGAATGAGTGGAATCTATGATGCAACACAAAATGGTGTTGGTCACTTAACCAGTTTTATCGGTACAGATGCCGTCTCAGCGATTGATTATGCCGAAGAATATTACAATGCAGATGGTATTGTGGGAGTTTCAGTTCCTGCTACTGAACACAGTGTAATGTGTATGGGCAGTGAAGATAATGAAATTGAAACATTCAAACGTTTGATCACTGAACTTTATCCATCTGGCGTAGTCAGTATTGTGTCAGATACTTGGGACTTTTGGCGAGTTATTACAGAATTCACTGTTGAGTTAAAAGATGAAATTCTTGCTCGCCAGCCTAATGCTCTGGGTCTTGCCAAACTGGTTTTCCGACCTGACTCTGGAGATCCTGTAAAAATCATATGTGGTGATCCTGAAGCACAAGTTGGCAGCCCTGCCTATAAAGGTGCTGTGGAATGTTTATGGGAAATCTTCGGGGGGACTAAAACAGACCGAGGTTATAAAGTGCTCAATGAACGTGTTGGCTTGATTTATGGTGATTCGATCACATTGGAACGCGCTTTAAAAATTCTGCAAGGATTAGAAGCCAAAGGTTTTGCTTCAAATAATCTTGTGTTTGGAATTGGGAGTTATACGTATAACTATTTAACCCGTGATACTTTTGGCTTTGCAGTAAAAGCAACATGGGGACAAGTGAATGGTGTTCCACGTGAATTGTTTAAAGATCCTGCGACTGATTCTGGAACTAAAAAGTCGGCTAAAGGGCTACTTCGTGTAGAAAAATCTGAAACGGGCTTTGTACTGTTCGATCAACAATCCCCAGAGCAAGAACAACAAGGTGAGTTAGACACGGTGTTTGAGAATGGTCAATTGATTCAAGAATGCGCATTGAATGAAATTCGTGAGCGTTTAATATCAAGCCTATAGTATTAAAACCAAGCATTCAGTTTAGGATAAAACTGAATGCTTAAACTAAACTATTGAAAAACACCAGCAAAATAGAAATTCCCATTAATGGTATCTGAACCTATTTTTACACTATTAAAGGTAAAATTTTGCTTTAGGTGATCTACACTCAAGCCTTTACAACTTGTATTTCTGTCCCCACATAAAACTGTATCTTCACCCTGTGTATAGACTAAGCTTAGATGTCCTTTTATCTCTTGATTAATTGTAAGCTCTCCATAATTTTCAAAGTAAATTTGATACATTTTTTGATCATTTATTGTTTGAGCATACGTACTCTTATACCTTGGCACTAATTGAATTGACTGGTTTAAGGTTAAATTATATTGATCAAATGGCACATACACATTTGAACTTAAAATTTTAATTTTCTCTGCATCACTTTTTAAAATAATATTGTCTAAATTGAGTTCGAATCCTTTGTTAGAATTAGACCAAATCTCATTTGCTAAGTCTGAAATAGTATAAGTATCTGTGCCATCTGACACTCTGATCGAAATTGCATTTTCAGAATAAGTATTGAGATACTTTCTTATTAATAAAAATATTGTTTTATCGTCTTTTTTTAAAACTAACTCCTTATCAGTCCAATATAGCTTACCCTCCAAGCGAGTATCAAATTCTGCATAACTTTCAATATTATATTCTTCGCTATCATAAATCACTTTACCTTGAACTTTTACAATCGGAAAGCGATTAGTTTGAAAAATTGGCCAATTACTTTGGGCAAAGTAATTTAATTCTCCTGTGATTAAAACAGATTTAAAACCATTAAAATCTTTTAATTCTGAAGCATCTCCACGATAGTATTGGTTTGGCGCATCTTTAAATATAACTTGGATGTGTTTTTTTTGGTTCAATTCTTTAATTGAATAGCTTGTGTTTGAAGAGCAATCATAAAGTGGAAAACAAAAAATAGATTTTACATCTTGCGTATCAAAGTCTTTAAACAGCATAGCGAGTTTAGCCTTGTTGCCGTGATTCAGTTCAACAACAGAAAAGTCAGAACCATTTTTATTCGCAAAACTAGCAGATGTAATTGGTTGATTTCCTATCGCTGAAATTTTATAAGTGAGTTGGGAATCATCAAAGTTTAAAGTTTGGTTAATCCCCTCACCTTTAATTGTTATATAGCTAGAATGATTCGCTGTCCCAATAGAATCAGAATTATCACTGCCCCCACAACCTGACAGCAATAATAAACTCACTATCGAATACATCACGATTTTTTTCATTACCCATTCCTTACAAGGATATTTATTAAGTTTTTATAAATAATCTTATAACATTAA
This sequence comes from Acinetobacter sp. Ag2, assembly GCF_001005515.1. NCBI lineage: Bacteria > Pseudomonadati > Pseudomonadota > Gammaproteobacteria > Moraxellales > Moraxellaceae > Acinetobacter > Acinetobacter sp. Ag2. The sequence continues at coordinate 72,926 of NZ_LBNA01000038.1, read as the reverse complement.
TTTTCCTTGGCTAATATCCTTTACCCTGTAATAATTCTAACTATCTTTAAATTTAATAAATTAAGCGAGCCTTATTGTGACCTTGAATGCTGAACAGGAATTTCTGTCGAGTTATAATAAAAAAGACTTTGATGCTCCCCTTTTCACAGTCGATATGGCTATTTTTTCTGTGGATGCTGGGCAGCTACAAGTTTTATTGATTAAGCGCTCCAATTTTCCACAAAAAGATAAATGGGCACTGCCAGGTGGTTTTGTTGATTTAACCCAAGATGCAGATTTAATGGCTTCTGCGCACCGTAAATTGGTTGAAAAAACGGGGCTTCAGTCTCCCCATTTGGAACAAGTGGCAACGGTGGGCAATGCAACGCGTGATCCTCGGGGCTGGGCAGTCACCGCCTTGTACTTTGCGCTCATTGATTTCAAAGAATTTCAGCAAGTCGCTACCGAACAAACTGAACATAGTGAATGGGTTTCAATCTCGGAAGCAAAAAAACGAGACTTGGCATTTGATCATTTACAGCTTTTGGAAATGGCGATTGATCGTTTAAGCCGTAAAGCGCGCTATACCGCTTTACCAGTCAGTTTGATGCCAAAACTATTTACGTTGACTGAATTACAGCAGATTTATGAAATTATTTTGGGTCAAAGCTTAGAGAAGAAGTCGTTTAGACGTCGTATGATCGAAGCAGGTGCAGTTGAAGAAACAAATCAATCTAAAATTGCAGGTAAACGTCCTGCGCAACTGTATAAATATGCTTTCGAGAGCTATGATTTCCATTTTCCAAGAATTTTGGAATATCCACGTGACTTAAATCCGTCATGACTGAGATAAGATTAGTTCAAGCTTTTTCTCAAGAACTATTCGACGATGTTATGTTGGTGGCTCAATATCTTGAAAATCAGAAAATCTAACCTCATGACAATCCCCAATGTGAAGTGATCATTCATCAAGCTTTGATCAAGATACCTGCCAGAATCTATATCAACGCTGTACAATCTGTTGATTTTCAAAACTTTCAATTGATACAACATCAAATTCTATGGTGTATTTTCACGCGCCATCATGATGGTTTTGTTCGGCAAAAAGCGCTTGAAAAACTACTTCAGCAAAATCTTGAATATTTTATGACGCCATTTATCTTTCAATTGCTAGGTGAATATGTGGCTGAAATTTTGAAAATCATTGAGCCACATCTCAATGAAAATAATCAAAACAAATGGAGTGATTTTATCTTAGAAAATTGTCAGTATTTTCAAACTAGACAAAGCAGAATCGTCAGTTATTGGAATGAGTACTATCGGTCAAGCTATCCTGATTTTAAAAACTATATTGGTCATCAAATTTTAACCAAATTCAAAAAATATGAGGAATCACGATTTAAATGAAATGCATAACTTAAGTTTGATTTATTGGTTACCAAAAACAATCACATAGGTTCCAATCTGTATTTTTTCTTCTAAGCAGCATGCCAGATGCTCTAAAAAATTCATTATTTTGATATCTTCAAAAGACAAATCCCTAAGGTCTGAAACAATTTTCTCTACTGCATTGTAATCAAAATAATTATCGGAACAAGGATCAAAACTATCCTCGAATTCATTTGTCAGCGGGCTAGACAACGGAAATAAAGACCTAAATATTTCAATCACATAAGCAAAATCATTCTGTGGAATAAAATAAGTTCTATTGTTTTTATCTTGTACTGGCTCTAAGTTTTCATCTTCTGCCCAAATCAAAAAGCCGACTTTATCAACATATTTGGGATTTTCCGCTATCGTCAACTTGATTGGATGTTGATTAAATTGATCGATCTTTTCAATAATTTTTTCAATATTCTGCTGATAAACAGGATTTATATAATATGTGTGAGCAAGCGTTTGGTCACATCCTGTCGCTAAACAAATTTTATTGAGATTATTTTGATGAAACTGAATAAGCGATTGTTCAATATCGTCATTATTTTGTTTTAGTAATGACAACGCTTCAGTCAATGAAACGTTTATTTTTGCTCGTAATATCTTGAGCTTTTCCTTATTCATAACGTACTCTTGTATTTATTCCTGATTCCATTTTCAATATTTATACATCGTCACTGCCTAAATTATCTTATGTTAATTATACAATTAAATATCGATGGACAATAATAATGAACACCCTATGCTATTTTGAAATTCAGTCGTCAAACCCGGAACGTGAAATGAAGTTTTATCATGAGGTTTTTGGTTGGAAGTTTAACAAAGTCGAAGGTTTACCGATCCAATATTTTCAAATTGAGACAGCAACATTACATGGAGGTTTATTAGAAAGACCAGTGCAAACACCACCGACACAGTGTGGAACCAATGCCTTTACCTGCTCTTTTGAAGTTGAAGATTTTGATCAAACGGCTGAAAAAATTTTAGCCTTAGGTGGGCGCATCGCCATGGAAAAATTTGCCATCCCTAACAAATGTTGGCAAGGCTACTTTTTAGATGCAGACCATAATACCTTTGGTTTGGTTCAAGTTGATCCAAATGCACAATGATTTTAAGAAATGAAACAAATAACTACACCAAACTCAGATTGATTTAAGTGATGAATTTAGAGAATTGATATTCTAGAGTATTGGTTTTTAACAGCTTAACCAGACGAGTGATTAAGTGAAATACAGTTTGGCTTTTTATCTGCTTAGTCAGCCATCCTGACCTTTTACTCAATCACTCACTTTAAACTGAAGCAATCAAAAAAGTAGTCTATTCAATCACCACAAAAGAACTTCTTATCTGATTCATCCGTGAATTTATGCTACCTTATTTTACAACGCATTAAGATCACACACGCACATGACTGTACGCTTTCTTCATACTTCAGACTGGCATCTGGGACAATTCTTTTATAACCACTCGCGCCAGTATGAACATGAACAGTTTTTAGCGTGGTTATTGCTGCAAATTCAAGAGAAACAGCCGAATGCTTTACTGATCGCAGGTGATATTTTTGATGTGATTAACCCTGCTTCATCGGCTCAAAAACAATTATATCAATTTCTTGCAGATGCACATGAGATTGCACCACATATGCAAACACTGATGATTGCAGGAAATCATGACTCAGGTTACCGTATCGAACAAGTAGAACCGTTACTTGAAAAATATCATGCCAAATCTGTTGGGGTGATTCATAAAAATAGTGAAGGTCAAATTGACTTAGATCGTTTACTGATTCCTATCTATGATCCGCAACGTCATATTATTGCTTGGTGTCTAAGTTTGCCCTTTTTACGTCCTGCTGAAATTACTGGATTTAATGAACAGACTCATAGTAGTCAAAACGCAATTGCCTATTTACATCAACAGTTGATTGCAGAAGCTCGTAAGAGAAAAACGGCTGATCAAGCACTGATTTTAATGTCGCATGCGCATATGCAAGGTGGGGAAACTTCCGATTCTGAGCGCCCAATTATTGTGGGGAATGAAGAAGCTCTTTCAACGACGTTGTTTGAAGACATTCTTGACTATGTGGCACTCGGACATTTACACAAACCACAAAAAGTTGCACAAGCACATATTCGTTATAGTGGTTCGCCCATTCCACTGTCGTTTAGTGAAATCCACTACAAACATCAAATTGTAGACGTAAAAATTGATCCATCCAAAACAGATGAGTCCCGCTTTGAGTTTGAAAGTATCTATATTCCACGGAGTATACAGCTCCATAAAATCAAAGGAGAATTGAGCGTTGTTTTTGCTCAGTTACATGCTTTACCAAGTGGAGAAATTGACAATATTGATCATCGTGAATATGTCGATATTGAATATCATACGGATGTTCCCCCTCCGCCCAATTTACGCCAACAATTTGAAGAAGCCTTACCCAAAGATAGATACCGTTTGGTTCGTATTTCAAGACAATACTTAAGCACAGAAAAAAATGGGGATACACCGAGTACAATCCATCTCGAACCGCCTACGCCAGAAAAACTTTTTCAACAGCTCTGGGAAAAAAATGGTTATGCCAGTGATGATGCTGTTTTCAAAGACTTTTTAAATTTGCTGCAAGAAGCTGAGAAGTCACTCGAAAATGAACCTGAAGCGTAGGAGTTTGCTATGAAAATTTTATCGATACGACTCAAAAATCTAGCTTCGTTGTCTGGTGAACATTTTATTGATTTTGAATCTGAACCATTGGCTTCAGCTGGTTTAGTCGCAATTGTTGGGAAAACCGGGGCTGGAAAGTCCACTATTCTGGATGCGATGTGTCTTGCCTTGTTTAATAAAATCCCACGTTTAAAAGACAGTGATGGTAAGTTACAAGATGTGGATGGTTCAGAACTTTTAACCAACTCCCCACTGACTGTGCTGCGTCGAGGTACCGCGCATGGCTTTGCAGAGCTTTGTTTTGTTGCACAAGATCAAAAACATTATCTGGCTCGTTGGGAGCTAAAACGTTCACGTGAAAAAGCAGATGGAAAACTGCAAAGTGTACAACGTTATTTAAAATGTCTCACCGATGGAACAGTGATAGCGGATAAAGCCAAAGCTGTAGACAACAGTATTTATAAAATTACTCAATTGAGTTTCGAACAATTTACCCGTGCTGTACTTTTGGCACAATCTGAAGTCACAGCATTTTTAAAAGCACGTGATAATGAACGTGGAGAGTTACTCGAGTATTTAACTAATTCAGCAATTTTTGGAAAAATTGGTCAATTGGCATATGAAAAAACCAAATTGGTGGCTTCAAAACGTAAGGAACTTGAAAACCTACTGGGTCATATTGAACTGTTATCTGATGAAGATTTGGCTGAACTGTCGACTCAATTTCAACATATTGAAAACACCTATCAAAAATTACAATCAGAAAAAATCCAGCTTGAAAAACAACAGCTTTGGTTTGAACTTAAACAAAAATTAGATCAAGAGATTATTCTAAAACAGCAATTTTTAGATGCCCAACTCAAAGTACAACACGACTTACGACCTGAACGTGAACGTTTAATTCGTTTAGAAAAATTTTCGAGTATTCGCTCAAGTGTTTTTCAACAGCAACAGCTGAATAAAAATGAACAACAACTGACACCACAACTGCAAAAACAACAACAACTGTTTGATCAGTTAAAGCTACAGTTTGAGCAGCAAAAGCAAAACTTCACTCAAGCTGAAACGGCTTTAAATGATATACAAAGTTTTGAAAACGCACATTTTGATGCTTTAAAAGAAGTACGTAAATGTATCCAAGAACGTGATTTTATTGGTACAGAATTTAAAAAAATTCAATCCAAACTCAATGAATTGGAACAATCAAAACATCCCTTACTAAGCCAGCAACAGGAAGTTGAACAACATATTCAACGTCTTAGCCAACAGCAACTAAATTTAAGTCAAAAACTTGTTGAGACACAACAATTTTCAAGTCTGGATAAAGGCTTGACAGCGCATATACAACAACTCAGTCAATTTATTCAACACTATCCAAGCATCGAAAATCAACTCGGTAATTTAAGCCAAGCTGAAGATAAACTCAGACAGCAAAACGCCCAATTACAGGCTTTAATTGATCAATCAGGTACGATCGAAAAGCTAGAAACATGGCTTGAACAAACCCGCCAACAACGTGAAACGACACTTTACCAACTCAATCAATTTGACATCATCCAGCAAAAATTACAGCAATTTTTTGAATTACAGTCAGAGTCTCAACAACTTATTGCTCAAATTCATCAAGGTCATACACAATTTCAACAACTAGAAAAAGCCACAGTTCAAGCTGAACAAGATTATCACAGCGCAAAACAGGCTCGAACCAAGCTACAGGATATACTTCAACAACAACGCTTATTACATACAGAAAATGTCGAGAATTTAAGAGCAGCACTTAAAGATGATCAACCATGTATCGTCTGTGGAAGTACCACCCATCCCTATAAAATGGATGATTCCATTGTTTCCAAAGCCTTGTTTGAACTACAACAGCAGCAAGAACAGCAAGCTCTGCTTCAAGAGCAAGATACTTTTAACATTTGGCAGCTTAGTCAGCAGAATTTAACCCAATTCAATGCAGAGCAAGAACAACTAAAAACCTCGCAAAAAAGACTGGTTGAACGAATCGCAGTCACTCAACAGGCTTGTGCTGAACAAATTGCTTCTGCAAAAATTAAGCTTGATCTCACTCAAACACAAGCTGAAATCATGTTACAGTTAGGTCAATTTACCCAACAATCTCAACAGCAGATTGAGCAAATCGACCAACAGTCCAAACAATCGATTCAAACGATAAAAACCCAACAACAATTGTTGCAGAGCACTCAGCACACATCACATTTATTACAACAAGCCAAAAACCTTCAGCATCAAATTCAGCATATCGTTTCATGCTTGTCTGAGCAGGAACAACACATGTGGCAACAACAGACAGTCGCCACCGCAGAAAATGTTTGTATCCGTTTAAAACAACGTGCGCAACAACTTGATCAACAGGAACAACACAGTAAGCAATTAGATTTATACGCCCAACAACAACACAGTATTCAACTCAACCTAGACAATATCTCCAAGCAAATTGCTGATACTACTCAAAGCTTAGCGGAGATTAAACTTAAAGGATTACAAAATACAGAAACTGCGAATCAATTGATTTACAGCATGACTGGATTAAATGAAGTGAAGCCGAATGAATGGCTAGCTCAGCACGATCTGAAACGCCAGCAAAGCCAACAACATTATCAGCAACTCAAACAAAACTTTGAGCAATTGCGTAATCAATTTGAGCAAGAAAAGAACCAGCTTGGACAGCTTAAGGCACAAGTAGAGCAAAACTTAAATCATCTCAATCAAGTGCAGTTTGAAATCCAACAATGGTTAACAGAACATCCAGATTTTCAATTAGAAGATTTAAGCAACTTGGCGCAAATTACACCACCACAAGAACAGCAAATTCGAAAGCAATTACAGCAAGCTGAACGCACATTGAATGAAGCCCATTCAGCACTCAAAACCATTCAGGAACAACTCTCAGAACATCTAACGCTTCAACCAGAAATAGTGAGCAATGAATTACAACAATTGATGATAAGAAACAGTGAAGCGCTAAACACGCAAATTGAAATTCGAGATCAACTCAAACTCAAACTCGAATTACATCAGCAGAATGTCATGAAGCAAAAACAGTTTGCAGATCAAATTCACAACGTCCAGCAAGAAGAACATCGTTGGGGGAAAATTTCAGGTTTGATGGGGGATGCAACAGGTAAAAAATTTAGAGATTATGCGCAACAGTATAATTTGGATATTTTACTTGAACATGCCAATCAGCAATTGGCGATGCTGTCTCAACGCTATACGCTTAAGCGTCTCGAAAACTCTCTAAGTCTCGCCATTATTGATCATGATATGGATGGTGAAACTCGATCTGTTGCTTCACTTTCTGGTGGTGAGTCTTTCTTAACAGCACTAGCGCTCTCTCTAGCAATTGCCAATATGGCTTCAGGTTCAATGAAAATTGAATCCTTATTTATTGATGAAGGTTTTGGAACACTGGATGCTTCGTCATTACATATGGTAATGAATGCTTTGGATCAACTGCAAAATCAAGGGCGTAAAGTTGTACTAATTTCACATATACAGGAAATGCATGAACGTATCCCTGTACAAATTCAAGTCCGAGCTTTAGGTGCAGGTGCCAGTACGATAGAAGTAGTCAGTTAAAAAAAAAGGAGGATATTACCCCTCCTCAAACTCGATTTAATGTATTCATTGATTTGCTAAATATTCTTTTTTGGCTTGATCACAAATTTCTTTTTTATCACTCAAGCCTTGGGTCGCTGTTTCGAGGGTTTCATCAAAGGTGGTATCAAACTGTTTGTAATCTCGGTCATACTGTACTTTATATTTTTGATTATTTTTTAATACAGCGATTGAACTTTGAATGGCGACACACATTGGATAAAGTTCCTTCCGATCCTGTGTTTGAGTTGCACGATCAGTAATTTCTTCGATTTTTCCCAAAATCGTATCAAAGTTCTTTTGAAATTTTTCATAACTCGGTTGAGTTGCAATAAGGGATTTATATTGATCTTCAATTGGATTGGCAAATGATTGTATGGAAGCCATACCCAGTAAGGTGATTACACAAACTTTGACTAATTTCATTATATATTGACTCTTTTGTTTATTAATGGGTTCAAGTGTTTAAAAGCATAGGCTGTTTTCACAAATGCCCTATGCTTGTTGAAAAGATAATTTATCGATCTGCTGGAAATGCATTGGGTGGCGGCGCATATTTATTTACAGGTTTCGCCTTTTCTTCTGGTGCTTCTAACTCATACACTACAGTACCGATTACACCTGTATTTTGAATAGAGCCTTGATCAGAATTAGCAGCATAAGCATCTTTAGGCTTACTAAACGTAAAAGAAGCTACAGCAGAATCACTTTTACGGAAACCTTCGATTTTCAAGGTGTCATGCGCATGCAATACATAACCTGCGTTGCTCCGAGAAGCTTCACTGCCATTAATTACATCAATACCATCAACACTGGCAACAATTTCAAAGGTCTTACCCGTATTATTTTCATACTGTAATTGATAACTTTGCCCTTCACGCCCTGACAAATAATATTTTTGCCCCACACGATACATGGGAATGAACTGACCATGATCATCGACCACAGAAAAACTAATTTTTCCTGCCGCCATTGAAATAGAATTCACTGATTTTCCTTGATAATTTTTATCAGCATATTGCACCATTGTTTCAGCCAATGACGTTTCAGATTTACGTTTTAACTGCACTTCCGTCACTTTGGAATCAATTTCATCACCCCACTTCGTACCCAGTTTTTCATCAGCGGAGACTTGGTTATTGGCAGCTTCAGCAGTAGCATCGGTACTGGTCGTTTCAGCCGATGAGTTGGATGAACTTTCATCTGTTTTTTTCGCACAAGCAGCAAGAAAAATACACAGCAAAAGGCAGAGAAATATATTTATATTTTTCATTATCAAACCTATTTTCAAGTAATAAGTTACGTTCCAATCATTATAATGTCTTGTATTTATTCAATAACATTGAACAATTAGAAAGATGTTTCAGTTAGATTATTATCAGCCACATCATAACTGAGCAGTGCTTGATGTACTATTTTTTAATTATTGCAATTGTGTAACATTATAACATCCTAGCGCATTCTAGGATGTTAAAACCTATAGTTTGCCTAAACTCAATCACTTAATCTGCTGGAAAAGCATTAGGAGCAGGAGCATAGCCATCCTTTGAATTTTTAGCAGGCTGATATTGAGGTGCTTTTAATTCATACACCACTGTTCCAATCACACCGATATTTTGAATAGAGCCATTTGCTGAATTAGCAGCATATGCGTCTTTAGGGCGACTAAAAGTAAATGAAGCGACTGAAGAATTACTCTTTCTAAATCCTTCAATTGCAAATGAACTGTATGGTCGTAACACATAACCACTATTTGAACGTGAAGCTCGGCTGCCATCTAAAACATCTAAACCATCCACACTCGCGACAATTTCAAATGTTTGATTGCTGGTATTTGAATAGCGAAGTTGATAGCTTTGCCCATCTATGGCTGAAAGGTAATAATTTTGTCCATCACGGTAAAGTGGTAAAATTCGACCACGATCATCTACAACAGAAAAACTCACTTTGCCAGCTGCCAGAGAAATACTATTAATATTACGTCCCGAAAATTGCTTACTGGCATAACGAATTTGAGTTTCATCAATTGGACGATTGCTTAAGCGTTTTAAATCCACTTGGGTCACATAAGAATTTAGATCATCGCCCCATTTTGTCCCCAAACGTTCTTCTGATCGCACTTGATTTTGTTTGGATGTTGTACTTGCAGGTCTAGGCGCTGGTTTGGCTGAAGGTACAGCTTCTGTCTCTAAACTTATGGCATCGTTTGATGGCGAATACTTTGTTGTACTGCAGGCGCTGATTAAAACACAAAGACACAACCACAATAACATTTTGGATTTATTCATATTCTATTTCCAGTTTCTAAATTTTATTTCACTAAGTATAGTCAACTTAACAAGTACTGTGCATCGAAAATTGTAGAATATATTTTAAACGAGCTATTCAATTGTTTAGGACAAATATATTGATATAGTTATCCTAAACAAAAAACCTATTTTTTATTTTATCGTGATCAGATTATTGTTAGCCTAGTGCTAAAACGACACCTGCAAAGCCAATACAATAAAAACCAAACAGCTGCCAACGTCCATGTTCTAGCCAGCTAGATAACCACTTTAAAGCAGCAAGACCTGCAATAAAGCTAAATACCATTCCCAATACACTCGGAAAAAGAAGTTGGCTTAAATGCATATGTTGAAAATTCTCCGCATGCATAAGACGATAAAACTCTTTAACAATCACAGCAGGTGTGAGCACTACAGCCAACGCAAAACTAAACTCTTCCGCTTTTTGGCGAGCAACACCTAAAAATAATCCTGTTGAAATGGTGGCACCAGAACGTGAAAAACCTCGAAATGGTAGACATAAAGCTTGTATCGCACCAATCCATGCCGCACTTTTCAAGCTGATTTCACCAGTTTGTCCACGATCTAATTGCGCAGATAAAATAATCAATATCCCTGCTGAAACTAATGCAGCAGCCATTAATTTTGAATTACTAAATAACTGTTCTATTTCAAAGTGCTTTGCCCCTGCAAAAAACACATGTTTAATCAAGGCTTGTAGGGTTAATCCAAGTATGCCGGTAATGGCTGTGGCAAGAATAATAAAACCTGCTTGTTTCTTAAAATTAGTGATGGATGAAAAATATGTCTTACGCCAAGATGCCCAGAAATAAACAATGACCGCAAACATTGTACCTGTATGTAGCATGACCAAGAGAAAAGTCATATCAGGTGCAGAAGGATCAAAGCCCATTAATTTTTCAGCCAAAATGACATGGGCAGAACTGGATACAGGAAGCAACTCTGCCAAGCCTTGAATAATGGCAAGAATAAGCACATGAAAAATAGTCATCAATGCTCTCAGGTTTAAAATGATGTTTGCCTTATACGTTTACAGCATTAAAACTAAATTAAAATAAACTTAAACCACAACAAACGCAGTACTCCACTTCAAGCATAGGGCTAAAAATGCTATTCGTTTTTAGTGGAATAATCTCGTGCGCCAAATAATGCTGTACCAATCCGAACCATCGTTGAGCCTGCAGCAATTGCTTCTGCCAGATCTCCTGACATTCCCATACTCAGGGTATCCCAATCTTCAGGACGAACATGGAACACTTTAACTTGGTCAAATAACTGCTTGGCATCTTGAAATGCTTCAGTGTGATGTGGTGCAGGAATCACCATCAGCCCTCTTAACCTTAAATGCGGCAACAGGCTGATTTGCTTGACCAATTCAACAACTTCTTCAGGCTGACAGCCATCTTTGCTGTCTTGTGCATCAATATTCACTTGTAAACAGATATTTAAAGGGTTTTGAGTTGCATCTCTTTGTTTCGATAAACGTTCAGCAATTATAAAACGATCTACGCCATGCACCCATGCAAACTTTTCGGCAAGATGCTTGGTTTTATTGCGTTGTACATGACCGATAAAATGCCACTCAATATCCAAATCTTTTAAATCTTCAATTTTATCCAAGGCTTCTTGTAAATAGTTTTCCCCAAACGAGCGTTGCCCTGTGCTGTACATTTCTCGTAATAATGGACTTGGATGTGTTTTAGAAACCGCCAATAACTGGACCTGTCCCAGATCTCGATTTGCAGCCAAGCAGGCATCCTGAATTTGTGCTAATACATGATTTCGAGCTTGATTTAGATCATTCATTGACGGGGTTCTCATTTCATAAAAATTTCAGCTTCCAAGCAATTAAATTGTTGGTTATGCTGAGTGAAAAGCCTTATTATTCTACAAAATAATCAGGGTATGTTGATTGTTCATCAATGGCTTGTACGTGGCAGGCAAAAATTAAACAAACCATGAATGAAATATAAAGAATAGCAAAACTATTTCAAAATTTCATAACGCAGTTTGAAATAATTTTAGCCATAACTGTTGCAAGAACAAAGCATTACTTTGTTCTTAATGTATGACAAAACGAGAAACCGAGGTGTTTTTTACTGCTAAAACGTTACTTTGCGAAATATGGTTTCTCATCATTTAGAATAACGCCATTTCGTAGTTTCAGCAGAAGAACCAAAAACACTGAGATCGTCAGCAACATAGATGAACGCTCTTTACCTTAGGCTAAGAGATTTTATTCGGGGACATTATGGATATTACAGAATTATTGGCGTTTTCCGTTAAAAATGGTGCGTCTGACTTACACCTTTCAGCGGGTATGCCACCGATGATTCGTGTTGATGGTGAAGTCCGCCGTATCAATTTACCAGCATTGGAACATAAAGAAGTTCATAGACTGGTCTATGACATCATGAATGATAAACAACGTCGAGATTTTGAAGAACAATTAGAGACTGACTTCTCTTTTGAAGTTCCAGGCGTTGCCCGTTTCCGTGTTAACGCATTTAACCAAAACCGTGGTGCAGGTGCGGTATTCCGTACCATTCCATCCAAAGTCCTGACTATGGAGGATCTTGGTTTAGGACAAATATTTAAAGACCTTTGTGACTTACCACGCGGTTTAATTTTGGTTACAGGTCCAACAGGTTCTGGTAAATCAACCACTTTGGCTTCGATGATTGACTTCATCAATGACAATCGTTATGACCATATTTTAACTGTCGAAGATCCAATCGAATTTGTACACCAATCTAAAAAGTGCTTGATCAACCAGCGTGAAGTGCACCGTGATACACATGGCTTTAACGAGGCGCTACGTTCTGCACTGCGTGAAGATCCAGACATTATCCTTGTCGGTGAGATGCGTGACCTTGAAACTATCCGCCTTGCACTTACCGCAGCAGAAACAGGTCACTTGGTCTTTGGTACGCTGCATACCACTTCCGCAGCGAAGACCATTGACCGTGTGATTGACGTATTCCCTGCTGAAGAAAAAGACATGGTACGTGCCATGCTTTCTGAATCATTGCAGGCGGTAATTTCTCAAACGCTATTAAAGAAAAATGGCGGTGGACGTGTTGCTGCACATGAAATCATGATCGGGATTCCTGCAATTCGTAACCTTATTCGTGAAAACAAAGTTGCACAGATGTATTCAGCGATCCAGACTGGCGCAAACTATGGTATGACCACACTGGATCAAAGCTTAAAAGCGCTGGTTGCCAAAGGTGTAATTAGTCCTCAAGTTGCGCGAAATGTCGCAAAACAACCAGAATCATTTCTATAAATAAGATGGACGATTGAGGCTTAAAAGATGGACTTTAATGACTTGCTCAATATGATGATTGAGCAGAAAGCATCCGACTTGTTTATTACCGCAGATGTAGAACCATCAATGAAAATTAATGGTCAAATCGTCCCTGTGGTAAAAACCAAGTTAAACGGCGAAATCATCATGCAATTGCTCAACTCAATCATGAGTGAGAAGCAACGCAAAGAATTTGCAGATACGCGCGAATGTAACTTTGCCATTACCAACAGAGATAAAACTGCCCGTTTCCGTGTCAGCGCTTTTCAACAACGTGATATGCCAGGTATGGTTTTGCGTCGTATCGAAACTAAAATTCCAACCATGGAAGAGTTAAAACTTCCACCTATACTCAAAGATCTTGCCATGACAAAACGTGGCATCATTATCTTTGTTGGTGCGACAGGTACCGGTAAATCCACATCTCTTGCATCGATTATTGGCTATCGCAATCAGAACTCAAAAGGTCATATCATCACCATTGAAGATCCGATTGAATTTGTTCACGAACATGCTGGCTGTATCATCACCCAACGTGAAGTTGGTATTGATACCGACTCTTTTGAAATTGCCTTGAAGAACACCTTGCGTCAAGCACCTGATGTTATTCTGATTGGTGAGATTCGTTCCCGTGAAACAATGGATTATGCGATTGCCTTTGCAGAAACTGGACATCTGGTCTTTGCGACACTACATGCCAACAATGCCAACCAAGCCATTGACCGCATTATTCACTTCTTTGAATCTGACCGTCATAGCCAATTGTTTATGGACTTATCTCTTAACCTTAAAGCTATGGTCGCACAGCAATTAATTCCAACACCAGATGGTAACTCGCGTCGTGCAGCGATTGAGATTCTGATCAACTCACCACTCGTTTCAGATCTCATCCGTAAAGGTGATGTACATGAAATCAAAGATTTGATGAAACGTTCACGCGAATTGGGTATGCAAACTTTTGACCAAGCCTTGTTTGACCTTTATAAAGCTGGTCAGATTACCTACAAAGATGCGTTGAAACATGCAGACTCACCAAATGATTTACGTCTACAAATCAAATTGGATGAAGAAGGTGGCGCGCAGTTATTGAATGCCAACAGCAAATTGACTTTTGATGGGCAATAAAGCAACACAAAATCTTTAAAAATGAAAAGGGAGCTTCTAAAAGCTCCCTTTTCATTTGTTGTATTTATGTGATTTTAACGCTTACGATAAGCTTCCTGACATTCAGGCTCATCACAATAACCATATAGATTTAGAGAATGACCAGTTAACTGGAAACCATGCTTCTCAGCAACTGTATGTTGTTCATGCTCAATGATATCATTAGTAAATTCAACGACTTTATTACAATTTTGGCAAACCAAATGATCATGATGATCTTCTTGCATAATTTCGAAAACAGAATGATTGTTTTCAAAATGATGACGCTGAATAATTCCAGCAGCCTCAAATTGTGTTAACACACGATATACGGTCGCTAGACCAACATCTTCACCTTGTTCGAGTAATGTTTTATAAATGTCTTCCGCGCTCAAGTGGTGTTGTCTTGAATTTTCTAATAATTCCAAAATCTTGATTCGTGGTAGGGTAACTTTAAGTCCAGCTTTGCGTAAATCTTGATTTGAAATAGGCATATAAAAAGGTCTCTCAACAAATTTTAAGTTGGAATATGCAACAGAGTTGAGATGCAGTATGATCTATCCTTGGATCAATTGCATCATAATTAATTTGGGATAGTGTAGCAAAATGCAAAAAATCATGCTGACGTTATTCGTCGCTTCTTTACTTGGTGGTTGCTCTGTATTTGGAGTATACAAAGTTGATATACCTCAAGGAACACCATTAACCCAAGCTCAAGCTTCAAAAATTCAAGTCGGTATGACCTACCAGCAAGTGAGATTCTTACTGGGTAGCCCAACAATTTCAGATCCAATGAATCCTGGACGTTGGGATTACATTTACAACTATATCCCTGGAACTTATGCAAAAAAAGCAAAAATTCCAGCAGCACATGGTCAACACTTAAAGGTTTATTTTGATCAATCAGGTATTGTAAACAAAATCGAAGGTTTGGAAACCATTCCTGAGTCACAACCCGGTTTACCCGCTTCTAAAGAAGCAATATTGAATGCGCCTCCACTATAGACACTTTGTCATAAAAAGAAACCCCTCTTTGAGGGGTTTTTCATATGCATTCAATTGTTTAAAGCGATTAGCTATAATCGCTTAAGATTTGAAGAGTAATTGCTGATAACGATTTCCACGGCAATAACGCCCAACAGGATTGGCTTTGGCGCGATTACGACGAATGTCTTTGGGATTAATGGTTAAAGCTCTATAGATTTCAACACGATCACCAGCTTCTAACAAATGTGCTTGATCTTTAATCTTGACACCAAAGATGCCAAAACTAAAATTTTCAGGCAATTCTACTTGCTCCGCCAAACCACTTTGGGCAATTGCATCAGCAACGCTCATGCCCGGAGAAAATTGTAACTCAATGTGAAATTGTTGCTTTTCGGTAGCATATGCTACCCAAATTTTATCCACTTGATTCACCAATACCCTTAAATAAATTGTCCGATATACGCAACCAATGCAATTAAAATGGCTAAAGGTAAAATGATACGCACTGCAATACGCCAAATATTATAAAAGCCTTCTGAACTGAAATTAATTGCTTTTCGTAAGTGACTGATTTTCATCATCCAACCCACAAAAATTGAATAAATCAAACAAATCAACAACCCCCAGATCATTAACAATGGATTAAATATCATCGAAATGTTTGGAATCGCCCAAATAAATAATGCCACCAAAAGCACTGCAAATTGAATTACCACAGCCACTTGGCGTTGCACTAGCTGTTCTTTGCTCAATTGTAATAATAGAGCAGCGGAAATGATCGCAGTAAATAATAATGCATAAGCTGGAATTTGTGATGAAACAGCAAAAAAACCAAATGCTATTACTGCAATCAATTGTGCAATCCAGATCGGTAGAGCGGTTTTGCTTGCCTCATTGCGCTGTTGGACATTGAGCAAGCTTGTTTGCCAATACAGCCCAAGACCTAACCCTGTTGCAACTAAAGCTAAAATTGTGGCAATACCCCACTCTTTAAACTCAACAGGTGTCACATGCCAAGTCTGCAAACCTGTTCCAAAAAACTGAGCCAAAGCCAATGAAACCAGTACGCCAACTGTTGTTAAACCGACCAAGAACTGACGCGGAACAAAAGATAATGCAAAAGCGACCACAGCACTGCCAACAAAAATCAAATGTGGCGCAACTGGAAGTTGAGCAATATGTGCAGCACTAGCACTAATATTTGAAAGTATGCCACCCGCTAAGAATGGAATAAAAATGACTGCCAACCATCCTACAATACGCCAGGATTGTGATGCATCTGCGTCACGAGTTAAGCTAGACAAGGCATTTAATGCGGTTGTTTTAGAGCGTTTTGCTAAAGCAACCTCTAAATAGGTAATCGGCAATGCCAAAATCAGCATTGACACTAACCACAATATCCAAAAATCAATTTGTCGATCAATTTGAATACCCAGACTTGGTGCTAAGCCTGCGATAATCATGAATGATAAACAAAATGCCATGAGCGGCGATAACCATCGTGACATAGAATTATCCTGCATGAGGTGTTTCGTAAAAAGTTCTGCTATTTTGCCTTTGTCGATGCTGAAAATCAAAGCTTAAAAGAAAAAAGCAAATCACCCCTCGATGATTTGCTGCGCTAGACTTTTTTATAATCGCTCTTATTTCTTTTTATCCCCTCTGAATTTTTTTAATTAGAGAGCTGGTCATTTCCATAACTTAGGCTGAAATCAGCATGAGGTTATGAAAAAAATCGTGCAAACCAATTCTTGCCTTTTTTCTTTTCATTTTCTTTAATGATCCCCATCATATTTAATTTCACAGCTCCAACATAATCAGCGTCATCGTGCTGAATATGATTAATTAACCATTTAGACAAGACTTCATGTAATTCTTTTTCGATTGAATGACCTTGTTCAAAACTTTCACGGTAACTTTCTATACGCTTGATAAATAAATCATGAACACGTTTATGTGGTACACGATATTTATAACCTGCTTCTTCTTGTAAACTTTCTTCAAATGTAAAATGTGATTGCGTATAGTCGATAATATTATCGAGTATTTGTTTAATACGAACACGATCCGTTGCTATACCAATTTCATCAATTTCATTGATGTAATCCAAAATCCTTCTATGTTGATCGTCAATCACATCGATACCAGTATTATATTCTGGAATCCATTTCATCTTCATACGATCACCTTAAAAAATAATGTCTTGACCTTTAAAATCCATATTAACGAGAATCAAGTCAAATAAAAATGAACCGTATTACTCGGGATTCATTAAAAAAACCGTATTATTATTTAAGTTATTGTTTATATTAAATTAATATTATTAATCAAACTAAAAGAGTAAGATATTTTTTAACCAATATTAAAATTCAAATGATTTTATAGATGATTTAATTATCTATTTATAGGTTTAATTCATTAGAGTAGATACATAGTAATTTCAACTCATCAATTAATATTAAACTAATGCTGATCTGCCTTGGTTATTCTGACTAAACTCGGGTCAGCTGCTTCACGCACCAAGCGCTCGACATGAGTGGTGGCAGTTTTTATCACCTTCCCCTCTTTAAATAAAATCATTTCACCTGGTTTATAAGCTGTCCACACTTCATTTTGAGTCAACGGTTCTGTTGTTATTACAGCTACACGATCTTCTTTGGTGGTAAATTGACTAAAATCGATATCGACATCAATATCAATTAAACGCGCATATTTAAAAGGATACTCTCTAACAATCCAATGCAGTTTGGTCGTCGCATAACTGAATAATGCTTGTCCATTAGAAAGACAGAAATTAAAAGTCCCGTATTCTGCAATTTTAGGAGAAATTTCTTCAAGTAAAGCAAAAATATCATTTAGACTTGGCTCAAAATAACCAAATCTTAAAACCAGCTGTTCGAGTAAATAGCAAAATGCCAATTCACTGTCTGTACTGCCTACAGGCGTAAAGCGCCCCGACAAATGCGGATGAAAATTAAGTAAGTCGCCATTATGTGCAAAAATCCATTGTCTCCCCCACAATTCACGAATGAAAGGATGCGAGTTTTCTAAAGTGATTTTACCTTGTGTCGCCTTACGAATATGTGCAATCACATTGCGTGATTTAATCGGATAATTACGTACCAACTCAGCAATTGGCGATACGACTGCAGATTGATTATCCACAAATAAGCGACAAGCTTTATCTTCAAAAAAAGCAATACCAAACCCATCAGAATGATCAGAGGTTATTCCTGCACGTTGAGAAAACCCACGGAACGAAAATGTAATATCGGTGGGTGCAGCACAGTTCATTCCAAGCAATTGGCACATAGCGTATTCATACAGCGTTTTATTTATAAGAATATTGTGCATGACTCCGCTTCCGCTTGCAAATCTCAATAACTGAAAATAACAGCATACAAGCGGATATTAGACCAAAGGAGTGAAATTGGGCATTGAAAGAAAAAAAAGGATATCTTTAGGCTTTCATACTTCATCGGCAAGTATAAAAACTTAGGCAGTACCCTTTGATCATTTAAACTTAGCGATTAACCATTTTATTGAGTACGAATTTTTTTGCGACTTCATTGACATCGAGAAATACAAAATAATCCAAGCAATTGAATGCTTCATCATGATATGCCTGCTTTGATAAGCGTGCATTCATTTTCAAATACACATCAAATAATTTTGGAATTCTTTCATCTTGTGGAAAACTGTATTCTGGATGGCTCGGTTCAAAAGCGGGTTTAGCCTTAACATCAATTGATTGCTTAGCCGTCATTTTTTTAAGATGTTGGTGAGTATAGTAAGCGCGTGCTTTATTGTCTTCCAAACGAATGCTGACACAGCCCATCAGATGTTTGGCTTTCATTTTCCAAAGTACTGTAGGAACTAGATTTAACCAAAGCATCGACAGCGCGCGTCCATTACGATAGCGAGGATGGACACAGGTACGCCCAATTTCAACAATATTTGATAGGTCTGAGAACTGTGAAACATCAAATTCTTGCGCGCTATAACTACGCGCAAGCTCATGACCTTGGATCAATTTTAAACGGGTATAAGCAACAATTTCATTGCTCCACTTATCTCGTAGCACAGCATGTTCACAATCAAGATCATAAAGATCTTGATCTAAACCATTTTCAAAGTAGATACCAAACTGATCTGCAAATTGTACTGCGCGGAATTTTTGTACTTCTTTAAGCTGTTTAAGGTCTTCAACCCATTCAAATTTATATTGTGACTGTGCTTTTTTAGGTTTAGGCAAAGGTAAATTGAAGTTCTGGAAGTTCTGACGATACTGATTTAATTTTGCGAACATATTTTTAGACTCCTTGAGCTTTTACTTACACTAGGCAATCCACATGACACTTATATGACGAAAAAATGACCATTTTAAAACACACTACAAACGGTGATAGGGGATAAATCCCTCCTCCAATAAAAAACCAGTGTAAAAACACTGGCTTTGATCAGACAAAAATAGATTTATGCGTGATTAGACTTTGAGCGGTTGGTAATCAAAGTACCCACACCATGATCAGTAAAGATTTCTAATAATGTTGCATGAGGTACACGACCATCAACAATATGTGCACTGACCACCCCACCTTTTACGGCATCTAAAGCACAGCCTACTTTTGGAATCATGCCACCATAGATCACCCCTGTTTCGATTAGGCGATCAACTTCTTGTGTACTGAGCCCAGTGAGTAGATTTTTATTTTCATCTAAAACACCGCTAATATTGGTCAACAAGATCAGTTTTTCAGCACCTAAAGCTTCTGCAACTTTACCCGCCACTAAATCTGCATTGATATTATAAGTTTGACCATCTTCATCCACACCAAGCGGTGCGATCACTGGGATAAAATCACTTTGTGTAAACATTTCCAAGACATCGGTCTTTACACCAGTCACTTCTCCCACAAGACCTAAGTCAATCTGGGTCACTGTACCATCATCTTGAGTTTTTTCCATCAACAGCTTTTTGGCACGTAATAAATTACCGTCTTTACCTGTTAAACCAATTGCGCGACCACCATGCTTATTGATCAAGTTGACGATTGATTTGTTCACGCTGCCACCTAAAACCATTTCAACCACTTCCATGGTTGCTGGATCAGTTACACGCATTCCATCAATACGATCAGACTCACGTCCTAACTGTTTTAATAATGAATCCACTTGCGGACCACCACCATGTACAACAATTGGATTTAATCCGACGGTCTTCAGCAAGACAATATCGCGCGCAAATGAACTTTCCAATGCAGGATCAGTCATTGCGTTACCACCATACTTCACAACTAGCGTTTTACCTGAAAAGCGTTGAATATACGGCAAAGCTTCTGTCAAAATTTGTGCTTTGTCGATGCCAGTGTGCTGGTGTGGCATTCGTCTCTCCTTAATGAGCTATAGCGACTTGATCGATGAGTATGGATCGTGCAAAAAATCAATGTGCCTGTAAAATATCTTGGGCGATCATAGGATAGCGATCATGGAGCATAGACGCAAATGTCTGACGAATCTCATCTAAACGATTTTGACAATCGGCATCAAAACGAACGGTAAAATACTCCCCCGTATTGGATGCGCGAATAATGCCGAACCCATGTTCAAAATCAAGTCGAACCCCATCAATTTTACTTAATTCAGCACCAAACTGATGACTGAGATGCTCAATTTCATTCAGCACAATTTTTGGATCTGTATGGTGGGTACTGATATAAGTATCTTCAGTATAAAAACGATCAGGATAAGTAGCTAAAATTTCTGACAATGTGGCTTGAGGAAAATGACATAAGTATTCCATCACACGCAAAGCAGCATATAAGCCATCGTCATAGCCAAGCCCACGCCCGTCGTTAAATACATAATGACCCGCATACTCGCCACCAAACACAGCATGTCCTTTTGACTGCGACATATACTTACGTAAAAAACTACTGCCTGTACGAATCATTTTCGCTTGTCCACCTAAGTGCTCAACGACCTGACGCACCATAGAGGAACATTTCACATCAAAAACAATTTCATGTTGTGGATGATCTTTTAAACACATTTGTGCAAATAGAGCCAACAGTCGATCAGCCGAAATGATATGCGCATTTTCATCGAGTAGAACAACCCGATCTCCATCACCATCTAAAGCAATCCCTATATCCGCTTGATGATTGAGTACATTCTGACGTAACAATTCTAAATGTGTCGCTTGTGATGGATCTGGTGCATGATCTGGAAAATTACCATCCGCATTACAACGCAAAGCAATTACTTCGCAACCGAGCTTCTTCAACACAAGATTGGCACAAAACCCAGCCGAACCATTTAAACCATCAATCACCACTTTTAAAGGTCTGGTTAATTGAATATCGTTAAGTAGTGTGGATTGATAAGATAAACAGAACTCAGATTTAATGTGATGCGATGCTGTTTTAAATCCTGATACTGGCATACGCTCCACAGACTGGGCATTTTGCAGATATTGTGCGGCTTGAACCCCAATATGTTGGATCATTTCTGGAGATGGTGGCTCAGACTGAATAATCCATTTAATACCGTTATCCGTTTTAGGGTTATGGCTGGCGGTCACCATAATGCCATTTCCCTGCGTATTACGTGCGGCAAAATACAATTGCGGTGTGGAACAACACCCTATTTCAGTCACATCGATGTCTTTATGTTGAAATACTTGTTTGATAATTTGAGCAAAAACGGGGCTGCTTAAACGTGCATCATAGCCCAAAGCCACTTGTGATTGACCCTTTTCAATGAGTTGATTTGCTAAGGCATCAGCAATGCCCTGAATTAACTCAGGTTTCATCATTTCAACTTTTCCACGAATATCATATGCACGGAAAATTTGAAAAGGAAAATCATTCATTTTCATCATAAGCAAAAACTTCTATTTGCCAACCCTCTATTACTCAACTTTCATTTTGATCATGATGAGTAAACAATTCATTTATTTGAGAATTTATTCTAGGGCTCAATGCAATTTATCAACAAATTCTTCATAATATATTCAGTTTTCTACTTGGCTTTATACATACTTTTTGTTACATATCAAAAAATACTTTAAAAAGCCTGATAACTCAGGCTTTTTAAACAAGTGTTAAACGATTAGTTTTTGCCTGTATGACCAAAGCCACCAGCACCGCGTTCTGTCGCCTCAAACTCATCCACAATATCAAATTGCGCTTGAATTACAGGTACCAACACATATTGTGCCAAGCGCTCACCAGGTTCTAAAGTAAACGTTGTTTGACCACGATTCCATACAGAAACCATCAATTCACCTTGATAGTCTGAATCAATCAATCCAACTAAATTACCCAACACGATACCATGCTTATGACCTAAGCCTGAACGCGGTAAAATTAAGCCTGCAAATTGAGGATCTTCGATATAAATCGCCATCCCTGTTTTTACTAAAACGGTTTGACCTGGTTCAATTTGAATCGCCTCATCAACACATGCGCGCAAATCCAAACCTGCAGAACCTGTAGTTGCATATGTAGGCATTGGCCATGCTTGACCTAAACGTCGATCAAGAACCTTTACTTGAACTTTCATATTGAAATCCTTGCTTAAATAAAAAAATTAAATGCACTTTGCGCTCTTGCTAAATTGCCTGTGTATCAACAGTCAGGATACAGAACAAGCAAAGTGCATATTTCAAAATTAGCGTTTTAATAACGCTTTTAGATTCTGTAAATACTGTTGAGCCTGTTGTTTTGGATCAACATTTTCAGCAAGTTTTTTCTTACGCCCCAACCAATCCAGCTCATCCTGTGGCAGTTCATCTAAAAAGCGACTCGGCGTCATTTGCTTCATTTGCCCACCGTTTTTACGCTGCTCAGCCAAAGTTAAAGTTAAACCTTGTTGTGCACGAGTAATGCCCACATACATGAGACGGCGTTCTTCCTCAATGGTTTCCGCGGCAATCGAGTTCTTATGTGGTAAAAGTTCTTCTTCCAAGCCCATAATATAAACAAATGGAAATTCCAAACCTTTGGATGCATGCAGTGTCAAAAGATTAACTTTGTCAGTGTCTTCATCTTCCTGTTGCTGCTCTAACATATCCAGTAAGACCATTTTACGAATTACACTTTCAATGTTCTTTTCATCCACATCTTCTGCACGATTGATTAAACTCTGGATGCTGGTATAAAGCATTTCGACATTATCCAGTTTGGTTTTTTCTTGTGCCGGCGTCGCCGCAGTTTCACGAAGATAATCAATATAGCCAGCTTCATTCATCATCTGACGAATTTTAGGAACAGGTTCATCGTCATCCAACAATTCACGAGTAAAATCATTGATAAAGCCTGCAAACTCAGCCAACTGTGTGGTTGCCTTTTTCGGCATCACCATTGTCAAACGCTGATCACTGGCTGCTGCCAATAAAGATAAATGGTTTTCCTGCGCAAATAGTCCCAATTTTTCCAATGTCACTGGACCAATGGCACGTTTAGGCGTATTGATGATGCGTAGGAATGCACTATCGTCTTCAGGGTTAATAATGACACGCAAATAGCTCATGACATCCTTGATTTCAGCGCGTCCAAAGAATGATTGTCCGCCCGATAACTTATAAGGAATCTGCATTTGTCGAAGTTGAGTTTCCAGTACACGAGCTTGGAAGTTACCACGATAAAGCACCGCATAATCCTTCCAATTCTTACCATTCATTAATTTATGCGTAAGCAAGTCTTTAACGACACGTTCTGACTCATCATCATCATTACGGCAAGTAATCACTCGAATCACTTCACCATGCCCTTTATCACTCCACAATTTTTTATCAAAAATATGCGGATTGTTTTCGATTACATGGTTGGCTGCTTTTAAGATACGACTGGTTGATCGGTAGTTTTGCTCAAGCTTGATGACTTTTAAATTGCGGAAATCCTCTTTAAGTAACGCCATATTCTCAGGCTTGGCACCACGCCATGCATAAATGGACTGGTCATCGTCGCCTACAGCAGTGAATTGCCCCATGACCCCGACCAATAATTTTACCAAAATATATTGGGCTGTATTGGTATCCTGATATTCGTCTACCAACAAATAACGCACACGGTTCTGCCAACGATCACGCACTTCGGCATTCTCTTGTAACAGGCGTGTTGGCATCACAATAAGATCATCAAAATCTACTGCATTATAAGCACGCAGGTTTCGCTCATATAGCTGATACAAATGGGCAAATTGGACATCTTCGGGTGTTTCACAGGTGGTATGTGCTTGCTCAGGCACAATCAGATCATTTTTCCAATCAGAGATCTTCTTCATGGCTTTAGCAATCAAATCTTTACTTTCAGCACCTGACAAATTATCACGATGCATTAAGTCCATCAGGATTCGTTTACAGTCATCCGAGTCAAGAATTGAAAAATTATTTTTAAGTGGTGTATTTTTAAGCTCTATACGTAATAGATTTAAACCAAAGGTATGGAAAGTTGAGACTGAGAGCCCTTTACCTTCTTCTTTACCCAATAATTTACCAACACGCTCTTTCATTTCACGCGCTGCTTTGTTGGTAAAGGTCATTGCTGTAATTCGGTGTGCAGGAATACCACATTGCTGTACAAGATAAGCAATTTTTCTTGTAATTACTGAAGTTTTACCTGAACCCGCCCCTGCAAGTACTAACAAGGGTCCTTGAGTATATTTCATGGCTTCAAGTTGCTTGTCATTTAGTTGACTTGCTTTCGACATTGTTCATCCTCATCAAACTTCGAGCTCGATTATAGTCATCTAAAGTAGACTTGCAAAATGCTTAATTTGAATTTTTCCGACATAAAAAAACCACGTCTAGATGGTTTACTTTAAATAACGTATTTGGTGATCTATTTTGCTTGTTGAGTTTCAATCACTACCTTTTTTTATACAATCATTATGCCCATTTTAAATTGCAGTTGGTTGTTCAGCCATTTAAGACCCTCCCTATTCTCCTTAAACAATCATCGTCGATTATTTTCCAAACAGTTTGCTTGAGTAAAATATAGGCTAGATACATCAGCACTTTTTTAGCATTAAATCACCAGTTAATAGTCAATCATCTGCTATATCAACCACAAAATAAAAAAAGGAATCATAAAATTATGATTCCTTTTCAAACACTTAAACCAAAAGAATAAGTATTTATCGTTTTTAGCTTGCAGCGTAAATGCTGATTTCTACACGACGGTTTTGTTCACGACCAGCAGCAGTTGAGTTATCTGCGATTGGGTTTTGTGAACCATAACCTTGAGTATCAATACGGCTTTGAACACCTTGACCTCTCAAATAGTTTGCTACAGAAGCAGCACGGTTTTGTGACAATGGGATATTGATTGAATCATTACCAGTATTATCAGTATAACCAGTCACAAGAATTACACTCTTGTTGTCTTCTTTCAATGTTTGAACAACTTTGTTCAACGTACCGTAGAAGTTAGGTTTGATGTTTGCCTTGTTGGTATCAAAAGTAATGCTACCTGGCATAATCAATGCAACAGAGCCATCTGGATTACGGCTAACTTCTACACCAGTACCCTGCATTTGTTGACGTAATTTTTTCTCTTTATTGTCAAGGTAAAGACCAGCACCCGCACCTAAAAGTGCGCCAATTGCTGCTGCACGGTTGTTTTGTGCAGAACTGTTCGCGTTACCACGAGACAAACCATAACCTGCCGCCGCACCGATCAAACCACCTAAAGCAGATTTGTCGTATTCCATACCGCCGATGTTATTACCAGTCGTTTGACAGCCAGAAAGTACAAGAGCCCCAGCTGTAAGTGTTGTAATTAATAGTGCACGCATTGCATGCCTCCAAGTTGTGTTTTTTGTTAGGCTAATTTTGGTATAAAAAACAAAGCGCCACTATAGACGTTTTGTTAAAATTCACATTTTTTTTTACATTTTGTAATATTTACAACGAAATTAACAAAACTGATCATCATAATTTATACATAGTCATTAAATGTACCTTTTTAAATTAAATCGTAACGACTATATTGTGTACTTTGAGCACACATTCACCATAAATCACTAGGACTGTTCTATGTCATCTCAGCAGCAGAAGCAACCTATTTTAAAAAAAATTACGAAAGGGCTAACCGTTGGTACAGTGATCACTGGGAGTACTTTTTTTCATGGTCCGCCAGTGCTTGCTTTAGGTCTGACTAAATTGTTTAAAAAGTCCAAGAAAGTGGATGAAACCAACATTAATATCACCAATAGCTGGCTAGCTGTAAATAACTGGTTGATTGACCATGTTTTACCAGAAACACAATGGGATATCAGTGTTGATGACAATCTCGATCTGAATATGCAGGGACGTTATTTAATGACCTGTAACCATCAAAGCTGGGTAGATACCACGGTCAACCAATACTTCGGCTTAACTCGTATGCCTTTGACCCGTTTTTTCACCAAATGGGAACTTATATTTATTCCCTTTGTTGGGCAAGCCTTTAAAATTTTAGGCTTCCCAATGATGAAGCGACATAGTAAAGCGCAAATTACAAAAAATCCAGAACTCAAATATCGCGATTTGGAGGAAGCACGAAAAGCCTGTGAACAGCTTCTCAGCCAGCCATTCACCCTATTAAACTATTTGGAAGGTACACGATTTACCCAACAAAAGCATGATCAACAACACTCTCCTTTCACCCATCTGCTTAAACCGAAAGCAGGAGGATTAGCGCTTGCTTTAAGTATCTTGGGTGATCAAATTGATGCTTTGGTGGACATGACCATTGTTTATCCAGATGGTGCACCTGGTTACGGTGAATTTTGGTTGGGTGAAGTGCCCCGAATCGCTGTAAATATGCGTAAAATTGAAATTCCAGATTGGGTACCGGGCGGGAACTATGAAGACGATGCGGAATATCGTCAACGTTTTCAAAATTGGGTAGATGCGTTGTGGGCTGAAAAAGATCAGTTGATCAGCACCATGAAAGAAAAATATAAAAGCTAATCTCAGCTTTTTTGTAAATTCAATGTAAAGGATTGGCATGACAGAGCAAGTTAACGCCCCTCAACAAGAGGCACAACCCAAACAAGAGATGTCACGAGGATGGTGGATATCATTTGGTTATGACATCTTTATGATGTTTATCATTGTGTTTAACTTATTCTGTTTATGTGCCAATGCCTTTTTGATGAGCAATTTTGGCGATTGGTTGTTTAATGAAATTCACCTTCCCCAAGTATTACAGTACTACAAAACGGATTTACATCCCTGGGTGATTAAAACAGAAAGTTGGTTTATTACTTTCTTGGTTGTTGAGTTGGGCATCCGCTGGTTGATTGCTATTGTCAACAAACATCATGCCCGTTGGTTCTTTTTCCCCTTTATTCACTGGTATGAAATTTTAGCCATTATTCCCTATCTACGTTTTTTACGTTTAATTCGGGCAGGCATCATTGCATATCATTTTCATGAATTAGGCTATAAGGTCATTCCTGACAGTATCATGAGACGTATCGTCTTTTATTATCGTGTACTGATGGAAGAACTTTCTGACCGTGTTGTCATCACTGTGATTGATGGGATCAAACATGAACTTGACACCAGTTCGAGTCATAAAAAGATTATTCATGACTTGGTGGATCACCACCGAGAACGTTTTGCACAGACTTTGGCTGAAATTTTACAGGAGTCTTTGGCTGTAGAATTAAAAGCACAAAGCACTCAAATTACCCACAATGTTGGGCAAATCGTTCGTCAAGCCATTGAAGATACCCCCCAACTCACTCAATTATTAAGATTGATTCCGATTGCAGGTAGCATGATTGAAAATCAAATTCAAAATATTGGACAACAACTGGGAGAAAACATTACTCAAGGCTTAGTGCAACCATTTACCCAAGGTAGTGTGCAAAATCCAAACGCAACTTATCAACTTATTTCAACCAAGCTAAGTCAGATAAATATTGAAAATCAGCATCTTGAAGAATTAGTTGAATCTGTTGTCTATGAAAGTTTAGAATCATTAAGAAAGCAAGTGAAAGTAAAACAATGGCAAATTGAATTAGAAAAAAATGATCAGGTCAAAGATTGAGTGATTCAAAGAATAAGCAATTCATTGAAAATATTTGTATCTTTGCTAGAGAAATCATTGAATATGTTCTAGCATTTGCCCTAATTTACAATTTGACTTTAGATAGAAAAATTTAGGTCACAAGCCTTTTAAGGAACAATTATGGCTGATATACGGATTACAGGCAGAATGGTTAATTTTACCCGATTAACCTTCGATACTAATGATCATGATGCCATCCGCCAGCAATTAACTTCAATGATGAGTGAAACCTCTTATCAAGGGGCTTTGGTCATTATTGATACCACAGTTGAACAAGAGCTTATCGCCTTGATTCAATTGATTATCAGCTTAGATTTACAGCCAATGGCTGTGATTGATGGTTTGTTGGGTGATCAAGCCAGAGCAATTCAATTCCCTGTTTTGCCTGCCGATCGTCCTTTACAGCGGATTAAACCCACCAAAGAACAAGTGGTTGAAACACCTGTAAAACAGCCTGATCAACCAACAAAAACTGCAACAGTGAATACGCCTAAAACATTAAGTCATGCAACCTCATATCATGATGAAATTTTAAGAACTGGGCAATGTATTGTTCAAGACCACGGCGATGTCATTCTAAATGCTGGTATCAATAGTGGTTCAGAAGTCATTGCTTCAGGAAATATACATATCTATGGCAGTGTTCGTGGTAGAGTCATCGCTGGTGCAGGTGGGAATACCACTGCAAGAATTTTTTGTCATTCATTAGAAGCCGAATTGGTTTCTATAGCAGGAACATATTGTGTAGCAGATGACATTCCACAAGATGTCATAAAAAAAGCTGTACAAATTTACTTGAATGATCAGCAAGAGCTAGTATTTGAAGCTTTGCAATTTTAAGGTATAAATTAAACACCATATAAAACTCGTTCAATCGAGTAAATGACCATAACAGGAGTGGATTCGGTGGCCAAAATTGTTGTCGTTACATCAGGCAAAGGTGGCGTAGGTAAAACTACGACGAGTGCATCTTTTGCAACAGGATTAGCCCTACGTGGTCATAAAACTGTTGTGATTGATTTCGATGTGGGGTTGCGTAATCTTGATTTGATTATGGGCTGTGAACGTCGTGTTGTTTATGATTTTGTTAATGTCATCAATAACGAAGCGCGCTTACAACAAGCCTTGATTCGTGATAAAGATATTGAAAATTTATATATTTTACCTGCATCACAAACACGTGATAAAGATGCCTTAAGCGATGATGGTGTCGCACGTGTAATTGATGAACTTTCTCAAGAGTTTGATTACATTATTTGTGACTCACCTGCTGGGATTGAACGTGGTGCGATTTTAGCCATGTATCATGCAGATGAAGCCATTATTGTGACCAACCCTGAGATTTCTTCTGTTCGAGATTCTGACCGTATTATTGGAATGCTCGACAGCAAAACGAAAAAAGTTGAAAACAACGAAGGACGTGTTCGTAAACATTTATGTATCACACGTTTTAACCCTGAACGTGCTGATAAACAAGAAATGTTGACCATTGACGATATTTCTAAAGATATCTTACGTGTGCCTACTCTTGGTGTTATTCCAGAGTGTCCAAGTGTGCTTCAGGCATCGAATGAAGGTAAACCTGTCATTCTTTACCAAGAAGCTTCTGCTGGACAAGCGTATGATGATTTAGTTGCTCGTTTCTTGGGTGAAGAACGTCCTTATCGTCACATTACAGTGAAACCTAAGGGTTGGTTAGCACGATTATTTGGAGCGTAGAAATGGCAGGATTTTGGAGTAAACTTTTTAGCAACGATGACAAACCATCTAGCGCCCAAACTGCTAAAGATCGCTTAAAAGTTATTGTTGCTTCTGAAAATGGTTTGGGCAAACGCCTGAGCCAAGACAAGATTGATCAAATGAAAAAAGAAATCATGCAAGTGGTCAATCGTTATGTACGTGGTGTGGATGAACAGCATATTCAAATGCAAGTTCGTTCAGAAGCCAACATTGAAATGTTGGAAATGAATATCAATTTACCTGAAGAACGATAATTTCATTATTGATTAGTCAAGTGAATTGATTCAGGGCAAAATATGTCGCGGAGTTAGAAAAGCATGGCTTTTACTCTTGCTAGATATTTTGCCCTTTTATTTTAGATTTTATTCAGCTAAATATTGTATTTATCCGTATTAGCGTAAATATCAATAGCTTTTATATAATGCTGCAAACTAAGATAAACAATTAGATTTAGATTTTTTGAGGAGATGCTGTTATGGCACTTTCACAGCCAGCAACGTTCAATGAAGAATGGTCAGACGAGCGTGTATTTGCCTATTTAGATCAACTTCCTCCTGAAGGAATCAACACAGATTTCCATGTGTTGTATCATGCTTTTAAGCATATGCGTCCTTTTGATTATGAACGCTTATTGACTAAGTTTGTTGCTGATGGTCGTGACATCAATGCAACCAATCCTGAAGGTCAGCGTATTCATGACGTGATTGCTGAATACCCGCGTCAAAAAGAAGGTTTCTTAGAAGTATTGGCAAAGTTTGCTTAAACACTCAAAAGGAATAGTGACGAACTTTTAAAAAGTTTAGACTTATTTGATACAAACGCTCGATGAATATCATTGGGCGTTTTTTATTTTTTCTGAATAACAAAGCTAAAGCAACGAATACATGATTGTGTACTAATTTTTTGTATTAGATATAAATATTGACGATCACCAAACATTAAAGATTTCAGGATAAATGTTGGGTGACTTTTTTGTGCCCTTATTCTCCCTCTCATGAAGATCCATTGTTGAAGTTAAAATATAGAGTTATTCAAAATAATCACCAGTTTACTTCACAAATACACCTTGAAAGATATAACTTATCATCAAGCATAAAAAAACCCAGCTTACGCTGGGTTCTTCGAATCAAGTCAGTGCTTAGTGAGCAGCGAATTGGTTCATTGTGTTTTTAGCATCGTCATGCGCTTTAAGTGCATTGTCACCAGAGAAGATTTCTTTGTGATCATCACCGATGTCTGAACCAGCCATTGCTTGGTGTTTAACACAAGCAATACCACCGCGGATTTCTTTACGCTGTACGCCAGCAACATAAGCCAACATACCTTCAGAACCGAAGTAACCTTGTGCAAGCTCATGAGTTGAAAGCGCAGCAGTGTGGTAAGTCGGAAGTGTGATCAAGTGATGGAATACACCTGCTTCACGAGAAGCATCTGCTTGGAAAGTACGGATTTTTGCATCAGCATCAGCAGCTAATTCAGTGTTATCGTACTCAGCGCTCATTAATTTAGCACGGTCGTAAGCAGAAACATCTTTACCTTCAGCAACCCAACGATCGTAAGCTTGTTGACGGAAGTTTAAAGTCCAGTTGAATGATGGGCTGTTGTTATAAACAAGCTTCGCATTTGGAACTGTTTCACGTACACGGTTAACCATGTGAGCGATTTCTTCAACGTTTGGAGTTGCAGTTTCGATCCAAAGAAGGTCAGCACCATTTTGTAAGCTAGACACACAGTCAAGTACAACACGGTCAATTTGAGTACCTTCACGGAATTGATATAAGCCAGAAGCTAAACGCTTAGGACGGTGTAATTTACCATCACGTTTGATCAAGATTTCATCTTCTTGAGCATCAGCAATATCAATTTCTTGAGTATCTAAGTAGCTGATATATTGAGAAGCAATGTCACCTGGCTCTTTAACCACTGGGATTTTTTGAGTCAAGTCAGCGCCTTCAGAGTCAGTACGTGCAACGATGATACCGTCATCAAGACCCATTTCTAAGAATGCATAACGTAATGCATGGATTTTAGCGATGAAGTCTTCGTGTGGAACTGTTACTTTACCAGCTTGGTGACCACATTGTTTCGCATCAGATACTTGGTTTTCGATTTGAAGGGCACAAGCACCAGCTTCAATCATTTTACGCGCAAGTAAATAAGTTGCTTCTTCGTTACCGAAACCAGCATCGATGTCCGCAATAATTGGCACAACGTGAGTTTGGAAACCATCGATTTGAGCAGTAATTTCAGCAGCTTTTGCAGTATCACCTGCTTCTTGAGCTTTATTAAGCGCACGGAATAAATCGTTTAATTCTTTCGCATCAGCTTGACGTAAGAATGTATAGATTTCTTCGATCAATGCAGGTACAGAAGTTTTTTCGTGCATAGATTGGTCAGGAAGAGGACCGAATTCTGAACGAAGTGCAGCAACCATCCAACCAGAAAGGTAGATGTAACGTTTGCTTGTTGTACCGAAATATTTTTTGTTCGCGATCATTTTTTGTTGCGCGATGAAACCATGCCAGCAACCTAATGATTGAGTATATTTGCTAGAATCTGCATCATATTCAGCCATATCACGACGCATGATCGCAGCTGTGTATTTAGCGATATCTAAACCAGTTTTGAATTGGTTTTGCATCTGCATACGAGCAGCATCTTCTGGGCTAATATCGCGCCATGTGCTTCCGAATTTTGCTTTTAATTCACGGATTGCATCAATCGCTGTTTGGTATGTAGTCATGATATGTTCCTGTAATAATATTAGGATTTCATCAATCGAAGAGCCAAATCCACTCGGTATTTGATTGTTCAGATTTAGAACACTTCGTTGTTATGAAGTTAGCTTAGATTGAGTGCCTAAATTAATCCAATATTTTGAGTTAATTTTCAGTATTTATTTAAAAAATATATAGATCAAAGTCGTATTATAATTATGTAAGAATTTTTTAAGCCTTTATTTTTTCTTTAATTTTAAATCATCTCAATCAAAGAACTTTGATTAATTATGCGCCAAAATGCTCAATTTATATTTATTAGACTTAAGTCTGAAGTTGTTAAAAATATACTTGACGCTGTTTTTTTTGATGTAAAAATATACAAACACTGAACTTCTTATGCTTTAAATGAGTACCATATTTGCTGTTTGGAAGGCGCATAGCTCATTGCAAAGTACACTTTCATATAGAATCTCAAACATGATGATTTGTATTTTTGAAAGTATTTAACCTATCCAATACAATTACGCACAAACTACCTTTAGAAATCTCATAATAAGTAGGGTCTGTTGTTGTTTTTTCATCTACTTTTTACACAAAAGCATTTCCTTATGGCATAATCCCATGTGATTTCTAAATTTTATTTTCGGTATTTTTTTTATGAATCTGGAGCGGGTCGATCTTAACCTCTTAATTTACCTTGACGTTCTTTTACGTGAAAAAAATGTGACTCGTGCAGCTGAACAGTTGGGTGTAACGCAACCGGCAATGAGTAATATTTTACGTCGTCTGCGTAATTTATTTAATGATCCTCTTTTGATTCGCTCATCGGAAGGTATGACACCAACAGAACGTGCACTGGAATTACAACCGCGTATCCGTGATGCCCTCTCTGACTTATCGATGATTTTAGAACCACGTACTGAGTTTCGACCTTATACCAGTAACCGTGTCTTTCGCATTATGACTTCAGACTATGCGGAGGCAACTTTAGTTCCTCGTTTAGTTAAAGCACTACGCTCAGAAGCCCCGAATGTGGTTCTTGACTTTCTTACGCCAAGTGACGTGTCTTACCGAGATATGGAACAAGGTAAAGTTGATTTAGCGATTAACCGCTTCAATGAAATTCCACAAAGCTTCCACCAAGTTTTAGTGTGGCGTGACAGCTTTTCTTGCCTACTCAATAACAAACATCCTGCTTCAAGCAACTTGAATCTTAAAAGCTATTTAGATGCACAGCATATTTGGGTTTCAAAAACGGGAATGGGTGTAGGATTTGGAGTTAACCCTGAAAAACAAGCTGGATTAGGTTGGATTGATCAAGCCTTAGAGCGTATTGGTCAAAAACGTAAAATTTCTGTATTTACCCGCCATTATCAAATGCCAGCATTATTGGCATCGAATGTAGATTTGATTGCCACTTTGCCGACGCGTATTGCGCGCTTACAAGCGAAAAGCCAGAACTTATTAATCAAAGATCCTCCATTCTATATTCCTGAGTTTGAGTTAAAAATGGCATGGTGTCCTTTACTACATCATCACCCTGCTCATCGTTGGTTACGTCAATTGATTCTTTATGTTGCACGCCAAATGATTGAAGAAGAAAACCGTGAATTCATGCAAAATAATTCACATTTTTCGCAATATTAAGATAAATTTCTTAAATTCTTATCATTTCAAGCTTATACTCATTCCAAATCGGTAGTGGATTTATTCACTACCGCCCCTTTTTATGTGTTAATTTATTATGTATTCATAACTTCTCATAATAATGATGATCCACAGGTGGATTCGTGAGCCTCTTCCAGAATATCCTAATTATCGCAGTACTCATTGCAGGAGCTGGTTTTTTATCTTTAACTGAAATCGCACTTGCCGGTGCGCGTAAAGTTAAACTCAAAATTCTTGCCGAATCTGGCGATGAGCGAGCACAAAAAGTCTTAGACTTACAGCAAAACTCTGCCGATTTCTTTGCTGCCTCCCAAATCGGGTTAAATGCGGTCGCTATTCTAGGTGGTATTTTAGGTGAAGGCGCATTCCGCCCTTATTTCTTTGAATTTGTTTCTCGCTTTTATGTAGGTCCGTGGGCTGAAACCATCAGCTTTGCACTGTCCTTTACTTTAGTAACCTCGCTATTTATTCTTTTTGCAGACTTAATGCCAAAACGTATGGCAATGATTGCACCTGAAAAAATTGCAGTTGCAGTCATTAATCCAATTCAAGTTTTTATCGTCATCTGTAAACCTTTGGCTTGGTTTATCAATGCAGTTGCAAACCTATTGTTCCGCCTGTTCAAAGTGAATACCACCCGCGAAGACAACATCACTTTCGATGATATTTCAGCAGTGATGGATGCTGGTGCTCAAGCAGGCGTGCTACAAAAACAAGAACACCATTTTATTGAGAACGTGTTTGAGCTTGAAGAGCGTAATGTTCCCTCAAGTATGACACCACGTGAAAATGTGGTGTTTTTTACATTAAAAGAGCCAGAGGAAAGCATTCGTCAAAAGTTAGCGGAATATCCCTATTCAAAATTTTTAGTTTGTAATGAAACGATTGATCAAGTGATTGGCTATGTGGATGCTAAAGATATTTTAGTTCGCATTCTCAACAATCAAAAAATCAATCAATTAAACGAATCGACCATTCGTACTGTGTTGAGTATTCCAGACACGCTGACTCTTTCTGAATTGCTTGACCGTTTCCGATCAAGTAAAGAAAAGTTTGCGGTGGTGTTTAATGAATATGCTTTAGTGGTTGGTGTGATAACCCTCTCTGATATTATGATTACAGTGATGGGTGATTGGGTAACCCCAATGGACGAAGAGCAACAAATTATCAAACGAGATAATAATTCGTGGCTGATTGATGGAAGTACGCCCATTGAAGACATGAAGCATGCGCTAGAAATTGATGAAATGCCAGATGAAGAAAACTATGAAACTTTGGCAGGTTTTATGATGTACCAATTAAGAAAAATTCCTAAACCTGCAGATACTGTTATTTTTGGCGGCTATAAATTTGAAGTAGTCGATGTCGATCATTTTAAAATTGATCAGCTTTTGGTGACCCGCTTACTTGAAAGACCAGAACTACCACCATCTGAAGAAAACCCTTCTTCATAGCCATTTATTTACTACAAAAGCTCAGTTTCCTTACTGAGCTTTTACCAATAAAAGATTCCCTTTATCACAAAAGCTTTGCTCTTTTATGTTATTCCTATCACATTTATTCATAATATTTTGAAATATGAAAATTACCATGAATCCCTCATTCAAAAACAATATTAGAATAAAAATATATAAATCAATGCATTAAATTTTATAACCATTTTGGTGCAAAAATGAATGACGTTTTTAAATATCTGTTTTAAATACTCTATTTATTAAAAAAATAGTCACTCATTTAATATTTCTACAAATATATTTAAATTTAATCAAATAACTATTAGCATTCTTCTGCTTAAAAAACTAAAAGACTTCTGCAATAAAAGTCTCATTCAAGGATTGAACTATGCTAACCGTATTAGGTTTAGGCATGATTTTATGCTTTATGTATTTAATTATGTCTAGACGAATGACTGCACTTGCTGCGCTCACACTTATCCCAATTCTATTCGCACTCATCGCTTACGGTCTTGGCTTCTACGTGGACAGTCTAGGGCATATTGAAATCAAAGAACTTGGCGAAATGATGTTAGAGGGTGTTAAAAAGCTTGCCCCTACTGGCGTGATGCTATTATTCGCCATTCTCTACTTTGCCATCATGATCGATACAGGTCTGTTTGATCCTTCAGTCAAATTCATTTTAAGACTGGTTAAAGGTGACCCGTTAAAAGTCGTCATTGGGACAATTACTTTAACCTTAATTGTTTCTTTAGACGGTGATGGCTCAACCACCTACATGATCTGTGTAGCCGCAATGTTACCACTCTATAAACGATTGGGTATGAGCCCACTGATCATGGCATGTTTAATGATGCTTGCCAGCGGAATTATGAACCTAACTCCTTGGGGTGGTCCAACTGCTCGTGCTGCCAGTGCATTACATGTAGAAGCAAGTGATATCTTTGTCCCGATGGTCTTACCGATGTTAATTGCCATTCTATGGTTATACTTCGTTGGTTTTATGTATGGGCGTATGGAACGTAAGCGTTTAGGGATTATCGAACTTGATGTCAGTCATGGTGATGACATTCAGATTTCAACTAATCCTGAAGCAAACCGTGCACATTTAAGATGGTTCAATGGTTTATTAACCGTTGTATTAATGATCTGTTTAGTGAAAGGTGTTTTACCTTTACCCATTCTATTTATGATCGCACTTTGTATTGCACTGGTTGTGAACTACAAAGATATAGATATGCAAAAATCTTTAGTCGCTCATCATGCAGGGAGTGCGCTAAACGTCGTTGGTATCATTTTCGCAGCAGGGATCTTTACGGGGATCTTAACAGGAACAGGCATGGTCGATGCCATGTCTAAAGAATTGGTGGCGATTATTCCACAGAGTATGGGTCCATTTTTAGCACCCATTACCGCTGTGATTAGTATGCCATTGACTTTCTTCATGTCGAATGATGCGTTCTACTATGGTGTACTGCCGATTCTTTCAGAAGCTGCAAGTCACTATGGGATTACACCCGTAGAAATGGCACGTGCTTCAATTGTGGGGCAGCCTGTACATTTACTCTCACCACTGGTTCCATCCACTTATTTATTATGTGGATTGGCTGGGATTGAATTTGGGCAACATCAAAAGTTCACCATTAAATGGGCGATTCTCACCTGTTTAGTCATGCTCGTTGCAGCAATGCTACTTGGCGTATTCCCATTATATTCAACCATGCATTGAACGTAATAGATGCTTAAAAATGCAAAAAAGCCGATATTAATATCGGCTTTTGTGCATTTAACGGTATAAGCACATACCCAGCTTAAAAATATTCCTGACTTTTGGCGCTATTTACATAAATAGAAGTATTTGAATCAAACAAAATTGCCTAAAATTCATGAATAATTGTATGTTTTTAGACTAAAAAAAC
This sequence comes from Acinetobacter sp. Ag2, assembly GCF_001005515.1. Classification (NCBI taxonomy): domain Bacteria; kingdom Pseudomonadati; phylum Pseudomonadota; class Gammaproteobacteria; order Moraxellales; family Moraxellaceae; genus Acinetobacter; species Acinetobacter sp. Ag2. Next base: position 34,908 of record NZ_LBNA01000038.1, on the reverse strand, counting down.
GATAAATCATTTCAATCTATTTAAAAATTTTTTCAAGAAAAGGAGATACAAATAATCCTTTTGGATCATATCGTTTTAATACCTGTCCTGCGGATTGAATCGTTAAATCATTACTTTGACCGAATGCATGTACTTTAGGTAATTCATTTTCTAAGTAATTTACATTGTCCCATGCCTTGTCATAGGTATAAGCCCATCCTTTTGACCATTCAGGACGAACCAAACAATCTCCTTGATAGTGCTGAGTCATCCATGATTCGATTTCAGCATAGAACCTTGCTGCAAAAGGCGTACCTGGCAAAGTTAATATATCAAACCAAACCGCACAGTCCCATTCTGGATGATCAGGACATGGCTTTATCGCAGATAAAGCGGCAGTTTGTGCATTGGCAAGTATTGAATCAGCGGGATGATCCAATCCAGTAACACGTATCTCAACGGGTCCATTCACTGGGTAACGATTTATTCGTTGGTATTGTTTTAAACGGATTTGATATTCTGAACAGAAATCAGCAATCACACGTTGCACATTCTCTCGACTGGTCAGTACAGCATAACCATTTGCAGTGACCCTTAAAGTTGTTGGTTTTACATAGAGTAAAGTGTTTTTAGAGGGTCCCCATAAATCAGATGTTTGTGTTGCAGCTAAACCATGCGTAAGGATCGTCGTAATACCTGAAAAAATTGTCCCTTGCAGCCCCAATGTCGCAATTTGTAACTGCATTTGTCCAAATGCAGGCGTTAAATAATGATTCTTCTGAATGACAATTTTTTGAATCAAATCTGCAAGTGGTTTAGGTAAATTATCTGAAAACCAAAAATTAAAAGGATGGAATGCAATACGAGATGTCAGTGGTCTACGTGGAGTCACTGACCAAACTTTCAACCAAGGATAATCGGTAAACGGAAACCATATCGCTTCAACTCGACCAGACTGATCAAGAAATTTAGAGAAAGTACGCCCAGCATCTTTATTGGGTGAAAATAACTCTAATTGGTGAATATCGGTAATACTTTCACAGCGTAAATATTGATTTGCTCCTGTTTGCAATTGTACAGATAACACAAATGCACGACCAAGATTCACCAAGAAAGCTCGAATGTCGGGATTGTTCCGATAAAAAGTTTTTTCGACATATTTCTGCTGCTGTGCATCAAAGACAGCGACTGTCATTGAGACGACCAAATTACTGATCGAACCAAATGTTTGTCCTGCAACTAAAGTTTCTCCCTTGGCAGGAACACCCGTACCATGACCATTAATTGCCAAAACACCACCCAATGTTAAATCACCTGGTGCTGGTATTGAAACAAAGCCACGCCCATTGTCCTCCATGAACTTTAAGAGTGCCTCCATTTGAATTCCCGCTTCAGCAGTGACCACCCCATCAGATTCAATAGACATTCTATTGATATGAGTCGGCATATCGATCAGAATCACTTTCATGATTTGATCGTGGTCATCTAGCATTAAAGGCGACCAATTATGCGACATACCTTTTGCCCGAACTTTATATCCATTTTCAGCAGCCCAATTGATCACCGCTAAAATCTCTTGTTGATTTTTGGGTACAGCAGTCCATGCATTTTCATATTTTGATTCACCCGACCAATTTTCATAGCGTTGCTTATGAAGACGTATTTTCGATGGAAAATTATTTAATCGATCATGGTGTTGAAATATCCAAGCCTTGGCACTTTGAACAGGCATCCATGTAGTCACGGCACCAAATGCAGCAAGGCTTCCCATTGTTTTTAAAAAATCACGTTTTGCTGGATCGAAATCAACTTTCTTATTCATCATCATCACTCTTTTTCAAGGTTTATTTTTATCAATCAGCTGTAAATATGAAGATTTACAGACCAAATCAAAAGTTCGCACTAGGCGCAATTTAAATCATAAATACATGATATTTATAAATATTAAATAAATTACAAACAACGTTTTTAATCACGTTGAAGAATGTACAAGAACAAATGAAATCTATATTTAAATTTTGAAGTACCCTCCGCCTTTCAAAACTAAAAAGGGGCTTAATTGTGTTCATAAAATTTACTTGCTCAACATAATGTTATGAATTCAATCCCCACAGCGCATATATCAAATGGACTTGGTACTGTTTTGCTTGAATTAAAATCATATGATTTCCCTCTTTTATTGAGTTTATTGTTAAATGATTATCTTAAATTATTAAGAAAACCTTAATCTATCACGATTATTTTTCATTCGCAAAAAAATTATACAACAATACGATATTTTCTGATTTATTCAGTTTCTGTGTTACGAAATAAAATAAAAGAAATCAATAAACCAAGCTCAAATAAAAAATACATAAAGCAACCAGCAATTGCCATCGAAAGCATATCTGGCGGCGTGATAAACATGGCAATAAAGAAACAAAAAACAAAGATAAATGATCTTTTTTGTTTTAACACGTTTAAATCAATTAAATTAAAATATACAGCAAGCACAGTAATGAGTGGTAATTGAAAAACAATACCCAAAACGACAAAAAGCTTTATCGAAAACATTAGATACTGATTTATATCCGTCATGGGAAGAACAACATCTGGAGCAATCCCCATAAAAAAACTTAACACCTTAGGTAAAATAAAGTAATACCCAACCAATATTCCCAAATAAAATAAAATGACGCTAGACATAAAAAACAAAGACAGCACCCATCGCTCCTTTTTATGAAGTGCAGTATTTAAAAATGAATAAACCTTATAAAAAATAAAGGGCATTAATAAAATCAGCGTAATAAAAAAAACAAGCTTAAAGGGTGATAAGAATGTAGATGTTACATCGGTGGCAATCATATGTGCAGAAGGTGGCAACTTTAACTGTAGAGGTAAAGCTAGAAAACTATAAATTTTCGCTGAAAATGGCGCTAAGCTTAAAAAAATCATTAAAAAAAGAATAGACAGTTGAATGACAATTTTTCTTATTTCAATAAAATAGAGTAAAAACCCCTTTTCTTTTATGATTGGCTTTTCTGTAAGAACGTTATTCAAAACTTCTCCTCTTTTTTAAATCTTAAAACAGTTCCATAACATCAGATGCTCTAGAACAAATACTGTATTAAAAGGTGCTTTAAATTGAAAATGATCGATTGGATAATATTTTATATTTTCTTCCTTATCTTTATTTTCCATATAGTTTAAATATTCATATAATTTTTCCTCTAATTTTTTTATATTACCCATTTCATGTGTTAATTCACTTTTTAAATCATTTAAATCTAATTGCTTTTGAATAGATTGATGAAATTCACTTTTAAAATGACTTAATTTTCTTCTTGCTTGAATAATATAATTTATTGCATCAGATGCTTTATTTGGTCCTAAAACAATAATTGCAACAATGATAAGTAAAATTAGCTCACTAAAACCAACATCGAACATAATTCTCCACCACGCTCAATTTATTTCAAATGTGTAGAGTCTTGGTCATCTTCTTTGATTGCTTTTCTAAAATCTTTGACTGCACCACCAACATCTTTTCCAAGATTCTTTAATTTGGCAGTACCAAAAATAACAAGGATAATGATTATAAATAAAGCAATATGTCCAATTGACATTCCCATCATTATTTTTATCTCTCAAATGTAGTTTTGTTAAAATAAGCAGTATAAAACAATTATTATTATTGACGAATATAAATTGTTAAACAATTGTTAAGATTTTCTTTATTTTTATATTTTCTAATCAGCAACAAAACCTTTGCTTGTGCTGATTAGCGCTTTTTATAATTCAAGGATGAATTAAGACATCGAGTAATGCTTGATAGTGGATTGAAATATCATCTTCTAAAATTTTATAAGCACTGTCGAATTGTACCATTGGCCAACCTTCTTTCCAGAATGGGAAAATATTGTGCAAATCATGTGTCACAATTGCATCTTCACGAACAATTGCCTGCGCGACTTGTGACAATACTTGCGCTGTTTCAGCACCATCAATCGCTAAATAATCAATGCCTTTGGCTTTTAAAATACGAACACGGTCTTTTTTGTAACGGATTTTCTTCGCTTGCGCTTCATTCAGATTTAGAGCCAATGTAACCGCTTCAACAAATTTATCTTCAAAGCTCTGGTTTAATGCAACCAATGCCTGTTTATGTGCTTCTTGACGCCCTGCTTTTCCACCCTCACGAATGATTTTTTTTGCATCAACATTCAATTCATCCGATTTCATCGACTGAAGAATGTCTAAAATTTCAATATCACTTAATGATGCAGAAGAATCTGTCATGGGAGTCCTAAAACAAAAAATAAATAGAATCGCTATTTTCGCATAATTTTGAAATTAAATCAGAGTTAATCTTAATTTCAGATCCATAGAAGATTGGCTTCAAAATATTCATCTCACAATCATTCTTAAACTGCCTCTATTTGCAATTTTTTCATTGTATAAACATATATTTAACCAGACACCTCTTCTACTATTGTTTTGCTTAGCCACCATCTGTGTACTTTTCGCAATTCTCTCAAGCATTGTTGTTTATATCCATTCCATTAAAAGTAATGACAAAGTGGTGGTAAAATTTTAATCATATCTTCGCTTTATACCCTACTTTTACAGTTCATGAATTTTCTTCAATCTAGTTTTGTTTTTTTGTGGTCGAATTTTTTATTAAAAATAACGTGAGTTCGATGCAATTAAATATTCAACTCATTGAAAAATAATAAATCTCTATGGATTCTTGCTACCTTTTCATCCAATTTTAGAATGAGGAGCGGAGCTCCGCAAGCGCAACCATCAATAGCGTTTCATTTCTCTTGATCAATAAAATGAAAGCGATCAATAGATTGTTTGATGATCTAAAGCTTGCACTGCCATGCTTTACTTCTAACGTTTAAATTGTTTTGCGTAGTCGATGCCTCACTTTTCAGAGATGAAAAGTGACAAAAATCTTTCGGTGAGCTAGGGGTACATCCTTTACCCCCGCTCAACATGGCGACATCCATGTCGCCTCACGATCGCAAGACCATCAATGATTCAAAAAGTACAAAATAAATGAATCATCTAAATCACTTATATGAATAATCAGGCAGTTTGACTGTATCATTTTTCATCAAGGATTTTTATCGAACTCAGGTTAAAGATACTCATTTAAATTTAAAGAATAATCATCTACTCACAAATTTATGCTTTCATCTACGCTTTTTTTTTGCTATTGATTTGATAACGCAATAAAAAATAGTGAACTTCATGAAAGCTGTTGCCTATAAAAAACCTTTAGCAATTACTGAAACCCATGTTTTTTCCGAAATTGAAATTGATACCCCAGTCGCAACTGGTCACGACCTATTAATTGAAATCAAAGCGATTTCAATTAATCCTGTCGATATCAAAATGCGCCTACGCACCTCACCGGACAATGAAACATGGAAAATTTTGGGTCATGACGCAGTCGGGATTGTTAAAGCCATTGGTGACAAAGTTCAAAACTTTAAAGTTGGTGATGAAGTCTTTTATGCAGGCTCTAACCAAAGACAAGGTTCTTATGCAGAATATCAATTGGTAGATGAACGCATCGTAGGTTTAAAACCTCAATCCATTAGTAATGCCGAGGCTGCCGCTCTACCTTTAACGTCTTTAACCGCTTATGAAATGTTATTTGATCGTTTAAAAATTCAAGATACCAAACAAGAAAAGCCTATCATTTTAGTGATTGGCGCAGCAGGCGGTGTCGGATCAATTACCGTTCAACTGCTCAAAGTATTAACTGAATTTACTGTAATCGCCACTGCATCTCGACCAGAAACCAAAGCTTGGCTAAAAGAAATTGGCGCGGATTTTATCGTAGATCACAGTCAACCCTTGGAACAGCAAATTTTAGACCTCAATATTGGTTCACCGCATTATGTATTTTCAATCAATGGCACTGGACGTTATACACAGGCAATTGCCAATTTAATTGCACCACAGGGGCATTTTGGTTTGATTGATGACCCTGAGAACTTTGTTATTAATCCTTTTAAAATCAAATCTGTGTCTATTCATTGGGAGTCAATGTTCACTCGTTCTACATTTCAGACCAAAGATATGACAAGACAAGGTGACATTCTCAATAAAATTTCCAAATTAATTGATGACCATAGGATTAAAACGACGTTGGGACAAAACTTGGGCACAATCAATGTAGAGCATGTAACTCAAGCACACAAGATGATTGAGTCGGGACAAAGCATTGGTAAAATCGTTTTAGAAGGCTTTTGATTTTTCTGAATCACGCTGATTTTTATTAATCGCTTAAATCTATGTACAGATTTAAGCGATACTATTCAGCTACTTTTAAACCATCACAGAGACTGAAATGATGATACTCATCATAAAGTTTTAAATGACTTCTACCACAACTTTACCAATATGCTCGCCTGTATCCATAGAAGCGTGCGCAGCTTGAATTTGATCAAATTGAAATGTTTTATAAATCATTGGCAAACATTCACCTTTTTGCCAAAGTGGAGCAACATGCTTCATTAAGCCTTGCGCAATTTCAGCTTTTTCAGCTGTATTACGTGCACGCATGGTTGAACCGGTGATGGTAAGACGCTTCATCATGATTTGTCCCAATTTGACCTCTTTAGCTTTAGCACCACCGAGAAAAGCGATATAGACCAAACGTCCATCTTTTCGGAGCAAGTTTAAATTTTGCTCAAGATAAGGAGCTCCGACCATATCAAGAATAATATCAACTCCTGCATTTTCAGTCTTTTCGAGAATCACTTTTTCAAAATCTTCGGTTTTATAGTTGATCGCATCCGTTAAATGCCCAATCGCTTCGACTTTTTCATCAGAACCAACGGTCGCAAAGCTTTTCAAACCTAAAGATTGCGCTAACATTAAGGCAGTCGTACCAATACCACTTGCCCCACCGTGTACCAAAAGTGTTTCACCTGCTTTGGCATGTGCCATTTGAAACACATTCGCCCATACGGTAAAGAAGGTCTCAGGTATTGCCGCAGCTTGAACAAAGCTCACCGCATCAGGAATCGTAATGGTTTGAGATTCTGGTACAACACAATACTCTGCATAGCCACCACCATTGGTCAGTCCGCAGACCTTATCTCCAAGTTTAAATAAGCTTACATCTTCTCCAATCGCAACAACCTCGCCAGCAACTTCTAACCCTGGCACTGGTGTAACCCCTTTGGGCATTGGATATAAGCCTTGTCTTTGTAAAATATCAGGGCGATTAATCCCAAAAGCATAAACCTTTACCAAAACTTCATTTGCTTTAGGTTGCGGAACTGCCACATCTTCATATGCGAGTTTTTCTACACCGCCCGGCGCTGTAATAATGATCTGTTGCATAGACTTTGTAGACATATTTTTCTTTCCTAGTTCGTGAATTTAATGCTCTCGATATTTGAACATAAACCATCAAATCTGCAAATATTTCTCCACCAAGGTCTACAAAGATCATCATTGAAACTTATTAGAGAAAATAAAAATACTTTTTATCAAAAATTTATCATTTAGTACTTGATTCAAACTCTAATTTTGATATGTTCAAACTGATCATAATGAATATGATTAAGCATTAATCAATAAAGCGCCATAAAAATAATTTCAAAGTATATTGTCAAGGAGACGATAAATATGCGAATCAATAAAGTACTCATCGCAATGATGTCTATTTATCTTCCCAGCTCTGCACTGTACGCAGCAGCTCTAGATAGATCAGGACAATCTATGTCAGCATTTTTACAGCCAGGTAATTATTTTGAAGCAGGTATCTCTGTTTTAGACCCCACTGTAGAAGGGCGTGAAGCGGACACATCAGAAAGTCGTCGACATATTTCAGACATGGGAGATGACTATTACTTTCCATCCGCAGCAATCAAGTTACAAGTCACAGACAATGTCTCATTTGGCTTGTTATATGACCAACCTTTTGGAGCAGATGCAGCATACAGTGGTCAAAATGTCTTTGTTTCATCTCCAAATGATACGGTATTACCACAGGCACGTTTAAGTGCACTTCGTGCTAGTACAATTAAGTCTACATTTGATGGCATGTCTGTACAACAACGAGTTGGTGCGTTTTTACAAGGTCAAAATATAGATCTCTCCACGCCCAATGGGCAAATACAATTGACTAATACCATTAATGCCTATAATACTAACGCAACAATCAAAGCAGGCGTTGATGCCGTAGTACAAAATGGCATTACCAATAAAGTGGATCAAGGTATTGCAGCAGCCAATGCCAGTCTAGGTAAAGGCAATACCAAAGTAGAAGTAGACTCTCAAAACTTATCGATGGTTTTTGGTTTTCAACCCAATAAAAACTTCAATATTTATGGGGGTGGTGTTTATCAAACTGTAAAAGGATCGACAAGTCTACGAGGTCAAGCCTATAGCTTATATAATGGTTATGACAGCAAAATTAAAGAAACCAGCGGTGTGGGTTGGTTAGCAGGTGTCGCTTTTCAAATTCCTGAAATTGCATTAAAAACATCCGTCACTTATCGCTCTGAAATTGATCATGATGCTGATGTACAAGAAAATATTTCTGCACTAGGTGCACTGGCTTTACTTCCAGGAGGACAAGCTGCGATTAGTAAAATCCAGAATGCCAGTGGAAAAACGCGTATTACCACCCCTCAATCAGTCAACTTAGACTTCCAAACAGGAATCATGGCAAATACGGTGGCTTTTGCAAATCTACGCTGGGTAAACTGGAAAAACTTTTCGATTCGACCAGTCAAGTTTGGCGCTGTTTCTGAAGCAATTGGACCTTTAGTAGGTAAGCCAAATGGTTTTAACCTCGTTGATTATTATGATGATCAAATCTCTGCAACAGTAGGTGTTGGACGTAAAGTCAATGATCATTGGGCTGGTAACGTTTCAGTGGGCTGGGACTCTGGTGCAGGTAATCCTGTCACCACTTTAGGTCCAACAGAAGGTTATTGGAATGTTGGCTTAGGTCTTCAATACAGTCCAACACCAGCCACCTTCATTGCGGGTGGTGTAAAATATTTCTGGCTTGGTGATGCTAAAGCACAAACATCCTCGCAATTCGGAACCGATACACATGTTGCTGAATTTAAAGACAACAATGCAATCGCTTATGGCTTAAAAATGGGTTATCGCTTCTAAGCTATTTCATTTTAACAAGCATGTAATTCTTCAAGTTTTACATGCTTTTTTATGGTCTAAATTTAGGACTTATCAAACCATTGGTTATTTTTTGATTGCTATTTGTATTTTACCCTGATAATATCCAATCGAAAATTATTTTTACCCAGATAAAATACCAATAGGTTTTAAAATGAATACTGAACTAACCTACACAGCCTTTATCGGTCATCGGCAATTAATCAGTGATCAACTGCTTAATGTCGCACTGATGATCAAACAACAAGGCAATATCTCTACACCAGTTCTGATTTTTAATGATCAGACAGGTCAGCAGATTGATGTCAATATCATGGGTTCTGAACTTGATATCCAGCAACGTTATGGCGAGCCTGAAGTGATCAAGAAAGTGGGAAGACCAAAGTTGGGAGTCATCTCTCGTGAAATCACCTTGCAAGAAAAACATTGGAATTGGTTAGATCAGCAAAACTCGAGTGCATCAGCAGTTATTCGAAAATTGATTGATCAAGAACTCAATAATCCGCATTCTGAAAGTAATAAAATGATGGTAAAACAAGCCATAGATCGCTTTATGTCTGCTATGTCGAGCAATATCCCCAATTATGAAGAAGCCGCTCGAGCTTTGTATCGAGACAATCAAGAAAGCTTTATTGCTTTAATTGAAAATTGCCCTGAAGATATCAAGACATATTTATTGGCTAAATCAAATTATGCATTTTAAGGAAAGCATCCTTAAACAGACTGAAATGCTCTAGGTCCATTGGACGAGAGCATTTTTTTATGAGCTATTTTTTTCAAAGTATTTGTATTACCGTCATATACAACGCATCGTTATCTCTGATTTTCTGAATCATCACAAGCCTGTTTTAAGCGTTGCATCGCCATTGGATCCATCGGTGCTGTCATCATTGCATGATAATGACGACACTCTTTAGTCGGTTCATATATTTTAGATTGATTTGACGCACAAGCTGTTAATACAAAAACGATCATGACAAGGAAAAATACTTTCATTACATTCTATCCACTTAGAGCTTGAGCTAAATTAAAACTAATTTTTTTAATTTTTACTGTACTTACTCTGTTTTTATTCGATTTCATAGCGGTGCTTATATGATGATCATATTATTTGTTCAATGACATGATCAGTATAACCAATCTATTAAAAACTTATACAGTAAATACAATTTCTAAATTAATCGAATCAATGTTCTGTTTTTGCTCAAGTCAAAGGAGATATCCATATCACCCTTGAGCAATGGCGACATCCATGCCGCCAACAGTGATAACGACATGAGATAAAATTGGCTGATGAAAAAAGCAAAAACTCATTCATTGATATTAAGTGAATAATATTGATTGATATAAGAACAGCTATTCTAGATAAAGCTTGTTCTCTGTATTAAGCGTACTCACTATCATTTCTTTCAAAAATAGACCCGCCATAAGGCGGGTCTATTTAAATATATTTAAACAATTAAAGGCGAACCAATTCCACAATTTTCTCAGCCAATTCTTCAACTGCTTCTTGAGCAAATGCTACATCAGCACCTTGTTCAACATCAGTCACCACCACAACACCTGTTTGACGGAGTAAACTAACTTGATCACTTGATAGCCCTGCTTTTGCAATCGCAACAACACCTTGCTGAATCAACAAGCTTTCGAGTGCTTGTGCATTTTCAAGTGCTTGTGCAGATACTGCAACAACCGCTGGTTTTTGACCTAAACGTGCAGCACGTGCTTCAGCAGTCACAGGCTCATTATGTGCAGTCCACTCAACTGCCGCTTCGACCATACCCGCACCGACAGTGACGTTGCTTAAACGATCAATAAAAATGAATGAACCTGTATAACGACTGTCATGATAACGATCAAATACAACAGGCGCATCAAACTCGATCGTTACATCAGCAATCGCATTTAAATCAAGCTGTTCAACTTGAATTTTTTCCAAGGTATTCACATTGGTACGATAGTTAATTTTTGCAACTTTCGCAGGAATCGTTTGTGTACCGAACTTCACATTATAAAGTTTGCCTAAAACTAAAGGCTGGTCAGTCATCCATACGACCGTCGCACGAGCAGAACGTGAAATGAGCGGTTGCTCGCCTGCTTTGACCAAAACATTACCACGAGAAATATCGATTTCATCATTCAAGGTCAAAGTCACTGCTTGACCAGCAATTGCATGTGTTAAATTACCATCAAAAGTGACAATTTCTTTCACTGTTGATTTCTTGCCTGAAGGTAAAGCTACAATTTCATCGCCAACCTTCACTTCTCCTAATGCAATCGTACCGCAGAAACCACGGAAGTCGAGATTGGGGCGATTGACGTATTGCACAGGGAAACGAAATTCATGTTTGCTAACGTCATGGCTAATTTCAACCGTTTCCAACGTTTCCATCAAAGTTTGACCTTGATACCACGGCGTATTCGTTGATTTGTTCACAACATTATCACCGTTCAACGCTGAAATTGGCGAGAAGATGATATTGGCAGGTTTACGATCACCCAATTGATTAACGAAATTGTTGTACTCAACTTGAATTTCATTGAAACGTGCTTCAGAAAACTCAACCAAGTCCATTTTGTTAATTGCAACCACAATATTGCGAATCCCTAAAAGGCTTGCAATAAAAGTATGACGGCGAGTTTGCGTTTGTACACCATAGCGAGCATCGATCAAAATGATCGCAAGGTCAGCAGTCGATGCACCTGTTGCCATATTACGCGTGTATTGCTCATGCCCAGGTGTATCGGCAATGATGAACTTACGTTTTTCCGTTGAGAAATAACGGTAAGCCACATCAATGGTAATTCCCTGCTCACGTTCCGCTTGTAGACCGTCAACAAGCAATGCCAAGTCTGGTGCATCACCTGTTGTGCCTACTTTTTTAGAGTCGCGTGTCACGGCTTGTAATTGATCTTCGTAAATCAATTTTGAGTCGTAAAGCAAACGACCAATTAACGTTGATTTACCATCATCCACATTACCGCATGTTAAAAAGCGCAGTAAGTCTTTATTTTCATGCTGTTTTAAATATGCCAAGATATCTTGGCTAATCAATTCTGATTGATGAGACATTGCTCAAAGCTCCACAATATTTTGAAATCGGTTGCTATATTTTTAAATCCTCCCAAATCCTCCATTTTCTTGCTGGAGTTCCCCCTCTTTTATAAAGAGGGGTTAGGGGGAGATTCATATAAAAATACTTAGAAATAGCCTTCTTGCTTTTTCTTCTCCATCGAACCAGCCTCATCATGATCAATCATACGACCTTGACGCTCTGAGCTCGTCGCTAGAAGCATTTCTTGAATAATTTCGGGCAATGTTGTTGCAGTTGATTCAACTGCACCTGTTAATGGATAACAGCCTAAAGTACGGAAACGTACCGATTTCATTTGTGGAACTTCACCTTCTTTTAAGCGCATACGCTCATCATCCACCATGATCAGCGTACCACTACGTTCAACCACTGGACGTTCAGCAGCCAAATATAGTGGCACCAAAGGAATACTTTCTTGATAGATATATTGCCAAATGTCTAACTCTGTCCAGTTTGACAATGGGAAAACGCGGATACTTTCACCTTTATTGACTTTACCGTTATAAAGATTCCAAAGTTCTGGGCGTTGGTTTTTAGGGTCCCAACGATGTTTCGAATCACGGAAAGAATAAACACGTTCTTTCGCGCGTGACTTTTCTTCATCACGACGCGCGCCACCAAATGCCGCATCAAACTGGTATTTATCCAAAGCCTGCTTTAAACCTTGGGTTTTCATAATATCGGTATATTTTGAACTACCATAATCAAATGGATTTACGCCAGCATCTTTACCTTCTTTGTTTTGATGCACAATCAGGTCAAAACCGTGTTCTTTTGCCATGTTGTCACGGAATTTGATCATGTCCTTAAACTTCCAACCTGTATCGACATGCAACAGTGGGAAAGGAAGTTTTGCAGGATAGAATGCTTTTAAAGCAAGATGCAGCATGACAGCTGAGTCTTTACCAATTGAGTAAAGCATCACTGGATTTTCAAACTCAGCAGCAACTTCACGGATAATATGAATACTCTCAGCTTCAAGCTGTTTAAGATGAGTAAGTCTTTCCTCAGATATAGGCATTGACAGCACCAGCTCACAAAAACGTGTACTTATTACACATATTAAAATTTATATTCATTATAGTGATTTACACGCTAACCCTTTTGCTTGTTTTTTTATATTCATATATAAAAACATCATAAGCAAAAAAATATGAGATCGCGATGTCTACACAAATTATTGCCTTAGAAGAAGTTCACTTTGAGCAATGGCTCCCCCTTTGGCAAGGCTATTTAAGATTTTATAATGCACAGATGAACGACGAACAAATAAGATTATCTTGGAAGCGAATCACAAATCCTGATCAAACGGATATGTTTGGCTTTGCCATCAAAGTAAATGGTCAGGTGGTTGGCTTTGTACATTTGATTTCTCATCCAAGCATGTGGACGAATTTACCCTATTGTTATTTACAGGATCTTTTCATCAAAGAACAATTTAGAAATCAAGGTTTAGCCCAGCAATTAATTGAGCATTGTTATCAGGTCTGTACTGGAAAATTTGATCGCATCTATTGGCTAACTCAAGCATCTAATATCACTGCTCAATATTTATATGATCGTATTGCAACTAAAACAGGGTTTATTCAATATAAAAAAGCATTAGCTTGATCAGATTATGGGTTTATTCAACTTATTGAACTGTATACCTCAAGAACCAATGGTATACAGTTCAAATCAAGATAAATTAATGCCCCAATATCGATTTATCTAAAGGAATTTCAATTCCTACAGAAGCACCAGCATCGTTGCCGTGTACATCCGAATCGCTGACCCAGCCATTAATTTTTAAAGGCATGGTCGGTTTAATATAATGCGTCCATGTTAAATCTAGAGCTTTAATCTTATCCTTTTCTAGAAATGCGAGATTGATTTCATGATCGCCAAATATTCCAGCAGATTGATTTACTTTGGCATAGATTACACGTCCAGATAAACGGTTCATCACATCAAAGCGAATATTACCACCTACGGAAATCATTTCTCCATCCCCACCCATTGCATGTCCAAGTGGGAAACCTTGCTGATAATAACCATCTCCATAGATTCGATGACTATAAGAAATTCCGAGTGGATCACCATTCGTGGTTGTATCAGCCCATTCAGCATAAAACTGAACCGGCATATTTTTAAAACTTGTAGAGTAGTCTACGCCTGCTAAATACATTTTCTTAGAAGGCAAAAATCCTGCTTCATCTTCACCCACATATTGCCCATAAAAACTGACTGGAACATTTAATAAGGATTGAAGGTTTAAACGAGCATCAAAGCCTGCGATTTGATTGGATTTATCTTCATCACCGTTTTCAAAGTTATCATTCCCTTTGATTGCATTCCAAAGTGAGCTCCAACTTTCTGGACGTCCGTCACCGCCCCATTGCAAAATACGCGAAGCCCCTAATTCTAAATAAGGTAAAGGCTGAGCTGTCAAACGGAATCCTAAAAGCTTAGCATCAGGCACGGCTTTATAATCTTCTAACTGTCCAGCAAAAGCTTGATATTGCCAAGGTCCAATCCAAGATAACCATTTAGATTCAAAAGCTTTTTGTTCAGCGCGTTGCGCGGTAAAACCGTAGACTGGACGGCTGGCATCACCACGAATCAAACTTCCATCATGCCCAGGTCCCCAATAAGTTGGAATTTGACCTGCAATCACCCATTGATTCCACAATTTTCCAGCAATGTATGAGCCTTCAACATTGACATCACGGCGATTGTCAATCTGAGGATCTTTTTCGCCATTCACACGCAGCTTGGCATCCCAGTTTTCACCACCACCATTAAACTCAAGTGACCCAACATATTGTGCTTTTTCACGATCGCCAAAAGCTTGCGGAATATTTTTCTGATCTGTTTCTGCAAATAAACCCAGTTTTGCTGTTTGATTATCAGCTTTTAATGCATTTTGAATTGAATCAATAACTTTTTGTTGTGTGTTGTTCGAAATCTTCGCTTGAGATAATGCACGTTGAATTTCATCACCACTCATTGGCCAAGTTGAAGTGCTGATTTGAATCACACCTTGTTGATTTAACCAGTTTAAATCTGTACGGATATCTTGATTATTTAATACAATTCCCTGAGCCAAAACAGGTAAAGACATTCCAAATAACACAGCAGCATACAGTGCTTTTCTTAAATACATGCTCATTTTTCTCAAGTGTGATTTACTGCCACACCATAGTTATTTTAAAAGTTTTTTTCAATGGTGAAATTGTGTTATTCGCATTGCAAAAACGCATACATCATTCGAAAAAAAAGTGTACCGAAGTACACTTTTAAATATTTTAAATGCCAAGACAGCCAACATTCTTTTTCAGAAAAATCAATACGACTGCTTTTAATTAAAGACTTTTAACAATAACCAGAACAATCCACCTGATAAACAAATAGTTGCAGGTAAAGTAAAGATCCAAGCAGAAAGAATGGTTTTGACAGTCGCAAAATTTAAGCCAGATTTGTTGGCAACCATCGTTCCGGCAACCGCACTATTCAGGACATGGGTTGTTGATACAGGCAAACCAAAACCATCAGCAGCAGCAATCGTTGACATTGCTACCAGTTCAGCAGACATGCCCTGACCATATGTCATATGATGCTTACCGATACGTTCACCCACAGTCACCACAATACGCTTCCAACCCACCATCGTACCTAGACCTAAAGCCAAGGCAACAGCAACTTTTACCCAGTTTGGAATATATTGTAAGAATGAATCGAGATTCTTACGGTAATCTTTTACAACTTTAGCTTGAGCTTCATCCATTTTTGGAAGTTGATCGGCTTTATCTAAACGTTTAAATGCCGTTGTACTTAAGTACATATCATTACGTAAAGATGATACTTCAGCTTCTGGAATATCCTGAAGATTTCCAAACTGACCTACACGCTCACCCAAATGATCGGTCAAACTTGCTAGAGCAGGAACAACCGCAGGGTTTAACTCTTTGGTTTGAATAAACTTCGTGATCGTTGCACGTGCTTGCTCATCTGGAATATCAGCGTGTTCTGCATAAATTGCTGTCGCGGTTTGACTAGACAATTGTGAAAATGACTGCAAATGTTGTTGATCCAAACCACGGTTTAAAGAATAAGCCAAAGGCACAATACCAATCAAAATCAACATGATCAGTCCCATACCTTTTTGACCATCATTTGAACCATGCGCAAAACTTACCCCTGTACAGGTAAAAATAAGAATCGCACGGATCAAAGGTGGTGGCGGTTTATTGCCTTCTGGTGGTTGGAACAATTCAAGTTGCTTTTTAAACAGCTTTTTAACAATCAGGAAGACCACTGCTGCAAAAGCAAAACCAATTAAAGGAGAAAACAACAATGCTTTGCCGACTTTAATGACCTGATCCATGTCTACACCGCTTGCACCACTGGATGCGTGCAAAATGTAGTTCATGATTCCCACACCTAAAATTGAACCAATCAAAGTATGGGAACTCGATGCAGGAATCCCTAAAAACCAAGTTCCTAGATTCCAGAGAATTGCAGCAATGAGCATTGCAAAAACCATTGCAAAGCCAGCACCACTCCCCACATTCATGATTAATTCAACAGGAAGTAATGCAATAATCCCGTATGCAACAGCACCACTTGCAACCATGACCCCAAGAAAATTACAGAAACCTGCCCACATCACTGCAACTGGTGCAGGTAAGGCGTTGGTATAAATCACGGTAGCCACAGCATTGGCAGTATCGTGAAAACCATTTACAAACTCAAAGCCTAAAGCAATGAATAAAGCAGTCGCTAAAAGAATGACTGAATAAAGACTTAAAGGTGGAACATGTGCTAAATCTGCACTAACTTGCACCCCGATATAAATCAAGGTTGCAATAATAATCGTCAGAAACACCGGCATAAAAAACTTCGGTGTAGGTACATGCACATTCGTCGATTTAGCAGCTTGAGACGATGATGCAGAATCTGAGACGGGAGGTAAATTCGAATTCATGCAGAAGGTAAGCGAATATTAGAATGCGCTTATTGTTCAATTAAATTGTGACAATTATATGACAAATAGCTCCCCAATGAAGTGAATTTTTTACTTTTTTCACTTCAGTATTTCGCAATACTTGCGACTCAATCTATATTTTTATTTATTTTATTCAATGATTTAAAATAATTAAATAAAATTAATTTGATTAAATTTTTACATTTCACCCTGAAATAATATTTGTAATATTTCCGTCAAATATGACAGGTGACCAATATTTTCACTCAGTATCTGCGATATTTGTGACAATTTGATGAAAAAACAAACACTATTTTTGAATAAGCTTTGCTTAAATTTCGACAATACAATTTAGCGTTATACAAAATATAAAGGTGCAAATTTAAAGCCAACTTTCGCTTAGACTCGAAAAATATAACTATAAAAAACTCAGTCCCCGGAGGGACTAAGTTTTAAGAGAGTCACATGAAAAATGCTGAAATCAAAACTTCCTGTTTAGATTATTTCCATTGGTAGCCTACCGATACAGCACCGCCGATATTGCTACGACTGTCTGCAGACGCCCCCATTTTCCAAATGATCTTGTTGCTGTCGCTAATCGCACTAATACCCACTGCAACGGCTGTTTCACCGCGATAACCTGAAAGCCCTGCACTCATCATGCTCATACCCGCTTCAGTCGGTTGCGGTAAATTACCCACAGCCATTGCACCTGCAATCCCTGCATAGGTATCGTTGCGTAAATCATCTACATTTTTGTTGGTGTTGTAGAATGCTTGTTCAAGGTTGCTAACACGTGTATCGACTGCACCCAATGCATCCCCTACATTATTATAGCTTCCACCCGCTACATTATAGGTTGGCGCTTTGATTGAGCCATCTTGGTTCAATGTTGAGCCACCGCCGAGGTACTGTGCAACATTGCTATTGGTTTGGTGCAGTTGTGAACCATTAATCGCATCTGTAGAGTCTTTGCTAATCGTACCATTGGCTAAACCACTGACTTTATTACTGGTCCCATCAATAGTCACTTTACCGACATTCACCTGATTTGCCATGACTTGATTGGCAATCACTTGGTCTGCTTTTACCTGATTGGCTGTAACTTGATTTGCAGTCACCGAGTTCAAGTTAATGTCATCTGCCAAAGCCACTTGATAATTATTTGATCCATCTGCATTGGTACTACTGTTCACCACAGTATTTTTACCCGCAGAGACACTGGTCTTAGAACCTGCTACCTGCCCTTGTAATGAAGCAATGGCATCATGCACATTGTCTTTACCTGTGTTGCCGATATTGCTGGTGCTGACAGTACCATCTGCATTAACTTTTGCATTGCCACCCAAAACATTGGCAACACTTTCAGCAGTCCCATGGAGTTGGCTACCATTAACAGCTTCATTGGACGTTGCACTCACTTCACCATCAGCCAAACCAGTGATCTTATTTGTTTGCGCATCTGCTTTGATGTTACCTACGGTGACTGAGTCAAAGCTCACATCATCTTTGGTTGCGACTTGGTAATCAGTTGAACCATCTGCATTGGTGGTTTTAGTGATGGTGGTATTTTTGCCTTCAGTTACAGTACTTTTTGCGCCACCCACTTGACCTTGTAATGATGAAATTGCCTGATTGGTCGCATAGAGTTGTGAACCATTGACTGCATCGGTACTGGTTGCACTGAGTTGCCCCGCTGCAACATTGATGATTTGACGTTCACCGCCGACTTTACCGACACTGACCACACCATTACTCGCAGAGCCTACACCGGCAAAGGCATAGTCCTGACCAAGAATGGTCACTTTAGATTCGGAAGTAGCCGCACGATCTGCGGATTCATTTCCGATTACCACACTATTGGCTTGAGTGGTGGTGATCGAACTACCTAATGCAACCGTTTTATCTTGTGCAACATTGTTGTTATAACCAATCACTACAGCATTTTCACCTGCTGCTTTACTCCCTACACCGACTGCCAGTGCATTTTTACCAGTTGCACCGTCATTGTTGTAGTTATCTGCTTGTACACCATCATCATTGACGCTGACATAATGGGTTTTACTGTCTGCGATGGCTTGATTAGTCGCATAAAGTTGTGAACCATTTATCGCATCTGTACTGGTCGCACTCACTTCACCCGCAGTCAAACCTGTAATTTTACCTGTTGCGCTGTCGGTGATCACCGTACCCACTGTAGTCTTGTTAAAACTCACTTCTTTCGCAGTTGCAACGTTGTAAACACTTTGACCATTTTTACCTTGGGTTTCGGTCACAACAATGTTGTCACCCTGTATAACTTCGGTTTTTGCTGCCGCTGCCGATTTTCCAACTTCTGTAATCGCTTGATTGGTTGCATAAAGTTGTGAACCATTCACTGCATCGGTACTGTCACTGCTGACTTTTCCTGCCGCCACATTGATGATTTGACGTTCAGCGCCTGCTTTACCGACACTGACCACACCATTGTTAGCTGATCCTACACCCGCAAAGGCATAATCTTGACCATTGATGCTGACTTTTGACTCAGAAGTCGCTGCTCGATCTGTAGATTCATTGCCTAATACAACACTGTTGGCTTGAGTGGTGGTGATCGAACTACCTAATGCAACCGTTTTATCTTGTGCAACATTGTTGTTATAACCAATCACTAAAGCATTTTCACCTGCTGCTTTACTCCCTACACCGACTGCCAGTGCATTTTTACCAGTTGCACCGTCATTGTTGTAGTTATCTGCTTGCACACCATCATCATTGATGCTGACATAATGGGTTTTACTGTCTGCAATGGCTTGATTAGTCGCATAAAGTTGTGAACCATTTATCGCATCTGTACTGGTCGCACTCACTTCACCCGCAGTCAAACCTGTGATTTTACCTGTTGCGCTGTCGGTGATCACTGTACCTACTGTAGTCTTGTTAAAACTCACTTCTTTCGCAGTTGCAACGTTGTAAACACTTTGACCATTTTTACCTTGGGTTTCGGTCACAACAATGTTGTCACCTTCTACAACTTCAGTTTTTGCTGCCGCTGCCGATTTTCCAACTTCGGTAATCGCTTGATTGGTGGCATAAAGTTGTGAACCATTCACTGCATCAGTACTGTCACTGCTGACTTTTCCTGCAGCCACATTGATGATTTGACGTTCAGCGCCTGCTTTACCGACACTGACCACACCATTGGCAACTGAGCCAACACCAGCAAAGGCATAATCTTGACCATTAATGCTGACTTTTGACTCAGCAGTTGCAGCACGATCTGTCGATTCATTTCCTAATATGACGCTATTATCTTGAGTAGTAGTAACTTGATTACCTAATACAAAGGTATTGTTGTTTGCAACAATATTACTGATACCCACTATAGCAGAAGAGCTACCACTAACATTATTTGCCTGTCCAAGAACATAGGCTACACTACCTTTATTAACTTGATTATATCTACCTAAAATCCCAGATGAATCACTTTGAACAGTGTTATCTGTTCCCAATGCAATACTGCCATTTCCTGAAATCTGATTTCCGATTCCAACCGCTGTAGTATTCATATTTGTCACATTATTACCAGTACCAAGCGCAAGCGTGCTAGCGCCTGAAACTTGGTTACCAAATCCTAAAGTTGCTGCACCACCACTGGTTAATATATTGTTGTTTCCAATGGCAAGGCTTGTACCACTTGAGGTCAATATCTGATTTTCATTCCCTAAAATGCTACTATTTTGTTGCTCAGAACGGTTATTTGTACCAATAACATGTGCATTATTTGCTAAAGCAACACTATTGCTACCTATAACCGTTGAACCACCATTAGAGGCTTTAACTCCACTCCCGATTGCAATACCACCATAGTTTGAAACAGCGTTAGTCCCAAGGGCAACACTATTTTCGTTCTCTGCTTTTGAGGCTACACCAATTGCAATTGAGTTTTTACCAATCGCCCCATCATTATTGTAGTTTCCGCCTTGTGTTCCATCGTCATTGACGCTGATATAGTGGGTTTTACTGTCTGCGATGGCTTGATTAGTAGCATAAAGTTGTGAACCATTCACTGCATCGGTACTGTCACTGCTGACTTTTCCTGCCGCCACATTGATGATTTGACGTTCAGCGCCTGCTTTACCTACACTCACAACACCATTACTAGCTGAGCCTACACCCGCAAAGGCATAGTCCTGACCATTGATGCTGACTTTTGATTCAGCAGTTGCAGCACGATCTGTTGATGCATTCCCGAGAATCACACTATTGGCTTGGGTCGTTGTAACATTGTTACCAAGAACTTGGGTATTGTCTTGAGCAACGATATTTTTATTTCCAATTGCTGTTGAATTTTTGGCGTTATTGAGCTGATTTTCATTCCCTAAAACATTGTTGTTATCACCACCAGTGATAGTATTACTAAATCCAGCCGCTAAAGATTTGGTGCTATCCGTAATTTTATTAAAAGCACCAATTGCTGAGCTATATTCACTGGCACTTGAGATTTCATTGACAACACCGACACCCAAGGCACGACGACCTAAAATCTTATTATTTGCACCTAAAGCCGTGGCACGCTCCCCTCCAGCTGTATTCCAAAGACCAATTGCTGATGACCACTGACCATCTGTTTGGTTTTCTGCACCAACCGTAATAGAACGATAACCGAATGCACGGTTATAACTACCCACCGCGACACCTGAGAAATCTTTTACAGTGTTGTTTGAACCCAAAGCCACGGCTTCATTGCCCGTTACATTGTTATTGCTACCAATGACTGTACTTGCACCAGCAGTATTACTTAAAACATTATTATTCCCAATGGCAATACTATTTGCTGCATCAGTAGTCACATTACCAATCGCAATTGCATTTTCACCCGTTGCTTTAGCACCCACGCCCAACGCTAAAGAATTTTTCCCTTGCGCCCCATCATTATTGTAGTTTCCACCTTGTATTCCATCGTCATTGACACTGACATAATGGGTTTGACTATCTGCAATGGCTTTATTGGTCGCAAAGAGTTGTGAACCGTTGACTGCATCGGTACTGGTTGCACTCACTTCACCTGCTGCCACATTGATGATTTGTCGTTCAGCACCTGCTTTACCAACACTGACGATACCATTTGCCACAGAGCCAGCTCCTACAACAGTATAGTCTTCACCATTGATTGTAACTTTATCTACTGTGGTTGCTGCACGGTCAGTTGATGCATTCCCTAGAATCACACTGTTGTCTTGAGTAGTTGTAATACCGCTACCCAATACATAAGTATCATTTTGAGCTACAGTATTATTATTTCCAAGTATGCCAACACCAGAACCATTAACAATATTGCTGTCACCAACAACATAACTATATCCATTATTGATTTTGTTATGACGCCCTAGTGCCATGCTATAATAAGCTTGAACGTTATTTGTATTACCTATTGTGTAGGATTCATTACCACCAACTATATTACTCCCTCCCAAAGCTCCAGAACCCCATCCATGAACATTATTAGCATCCCCAAAAGCTGAAGAGCCATCCCCACTTCCAACATTATTTGCTCGACCAACTGCAATATTACGACTACCCGTTACTTTATTAACACTACCTAGGGCAAAGACTTCACTTCCACTAACTTCATTGTAACGTCCAAAAGCACCGGCACCCCACCCTTGAACATTATTACCATCCCCAAAAACGGAAGAGCCATTCCCCCCCCCAACATTATTTCCTCGACCAACTACAGTATTAGAATCACCCGTTACTTTATTAACACTACCTGCAGCAAGGGACTCACTACCATTAACTTCATTGTATCGTCCAAAAGCAGCAGAAGCCCATCCATTAATATTATTACCTTCTCCAACAGCCTGTGATCCATTCCCACCCTTAGCAATATTCCCATTACCAAAAGAAATATTACCTTCAGCTTCCATTTGGTTCCCTACACCCATTGCGATACTATTGGTTCCTGATGCACTTGAATTCACACCAATCGCCAGACTATTGGAACCTGTTGCACTTGAATTCACACCAATCGCCAGACTATTAGTCCCTTTTGCCCCATCATTATTGTAGTTACCACTTTGCGTACCACCGTCATTAATACTGACATAATGGGTTTGACTATCTGCAATGGCTTTATTGGTCGCGAAGAGTTGTGAACCATTCACCGCATCTGTACTTGTTGCACTAACTTCACCTGCTGCCACATTAATGATTTGCCGTTCAGCGCCTGCTTTACCAACACTGACGATACCTTTTGCGACAGAGCCAGCTCCTGCAACAGTATAGTCTTCACCATTGATTGTAACTTTATCTACTGTGGTTGCTGCTCGGTCAGTCGATGCATTACCCAATACAACGCTGTTGGATTGAGTTGTTGTTACTTTATTACCGAGTACATGCGTATTATCATTTGCAACAATATTGTCATTGCCAACCACACTACTTTCGCTGCCATTGACTTGGTTAACTGCACCAAGCGCATTCGACCTTCTGCCATTGATTACATTATCAATACCAATCGCTGTAGCGTGATGAGCTTCAACAATATTATTTCTCCCCAATAAAATAGAATAACCCAATGTGCTTTTATTCGACAATCCTGTAACAACATTAAGAGGCCCATAAACCTCATTCGCTTGTCCTGCGACAGCACTGTGCTCTGCATTTACAGAGTTCCCTCCTCCAGCAACAAAGTTAGTCAATCCCAAAACGTTATTACTTGAACCAAAAACATTGGTATACGGACCTGAAACAGTATTTCCTTGCCCCATTACATTAGTGGCATAATCACCCTGAATGTTATTACCATTTCCTACTGCAAGATTTTGGCTGCCCTGTATATTGTTTTGATTACCAATTGCTGTGTTACGTATACCATCAGCCGTATTATTCAGCCCCATCGCAACAGAAAAGTCATTTGTAGCGTTATTACCAGCTCCAATCGCCACAGAAGCATTTCCAGCAGTACTGCTGTTTAGTCCCATGACAACATTACTGATTCCATTGGTTCGAACATTGGTACCGATTGCTACGGTGTTGTAAGTATATTGATTAACTACATTATGGTCAGCGACAGCATTTAAACCAATTGCAACCGCACCTGATTTTAGCGCTTGAGAGCCTGTCCCTACAGCAATCGCATCATTTCCAGTGGCTTTCGTTCCTACACCAATCGCCAGACTATTAGTCCCTTTTGCCCCATCATTATTGTAGTTGGCACCTTGCGTACCCCCATCATTGACACTGACATAATGGGTTTCAACGGCTTTCAGTTGTGCAAGGTTGACTACATCTGTATCTACTGTACCAGCGGCAACATTGGTAATTTGACGTGTATTGCCTGCACTTCCCACACTGACTGCACCCAATGTCGATTGAGTTGCATTGATGGCTGATAACTGGGCTTGATTTGCACCAGTAGGAATATAACCTACAACACCAGCGGCTGTATTGGCAACAGAGCTACTGCCTAGCGCAACACCACTCTCGACCTCAGCGACACTCCCTGCACCAATCGCTGTCGATCCTTGAGCAGATGCTTTCGCTCTCGAACCCATTGCAGTGGCATAAGCTTTCCCAATCGTATCTGGGTCTGTACCTGCTGATGGTTGACTAAACGAATCTGTACCAGCAAGCGCACTATAGCCATAAGCTGTACTTTCCAACCCAACTGCTAAAGAGCCATTGCCCATTGCTGTGGCTAACTTATTAGCATAAGTTCCCTGTCCTAAAGCGGTACCATCTGTATAAGCAATCGAATTCCCACCCAAAGCCATACTGTTAAATGCAGTTGCTATAGCATCATGACCCAATGCCATACTTTGATAACCTGCTTGCGCATTATTGCCTATTGCCACACCTTGAAAACCATGAACATCAGCATTGTTACCAATCGCGACACCTGAAGCACCCGAGCTACTCGAATCTGGACCAATCGCAACAGAGCCATCAACACCAGCACCATCATTATTGTAGTTTCCGCTCTGTACACCACCATCATTAACACTGACATAATTATCAGCAGCGAATGTCACACCTGACATGGTGGAAGCGACGATTACCGCACTTGCAACAATTGCTTTCCCAGAAGAGCGTTTGCCACGAACCTTTGAAGTTTCAGAAATTGCACACCATGTGCCTAATGATTCGTTCCAAACAACTTTATATGTCTTATTCATTGATAATTACCGTAAGTTTTTAGAATAGTTCTGAGTAATAGTTAACATTATTTATTGGCATTGCAATGCTTTTACTAACGTATGCGAAAAAATCAGCCATACCTGAAAATGATTGATTTTTTGGAATGAATATTTGACTTTTTGGTACACTTTTTAAAGTAAAAAACCAACTTTTGTTTGATCAGCAATGATTTTCTATTTTCCAAAGCTTCTTTGAGAATCATCAACTTTTTAATATTTTGGTTTGATAATTATCGTCATTTATCATCGATTATATTTTAGATGTAACACATTTATTATTTTGTGATTCATTGAGCAAGTTTATAATTTTTGCCACAAAAATAAATTTAAAAAAATCACACTTTCATTAAAATAATGTGATTAAAATCATTATTTTGTTTTTATATTTACTTTCCAAACTGAACTTTGTTTTTAGTTGAAAATTAATCAAATTCATTCATTTTTCAAATCATCCATATCGACAAAGATGAATACCTTGCCGCGCTACATTCTGATAACATAGCGCTATTTTTAAAATCCGATTTTATTGAGAGTTTGAATGTCTACGCTTACCACGTTAAAAGAGCTTCTTGCCCAACGTATTCTCATAATTGATGGTGCGATGGGAACCATGATCCAACGCCATAAACTGGAAGAAGCAGATTATCGAGGTGAGCGTTTTGCAGATTGGGCATCTGATCTCAAGGGCAATAACGATCTTTTGGTGCTGACACAGCCTGACATTATCCAAGGGATTCATGAAGCATACTTGGACGCTGGTGCAGACATTATTGAAACCAACAGCTTTAATGGTACACGTGTATCCATGTCTGACTATCATATGGAAGACTTGGTCCCTGAGATCAACCGTGAAGCTGCGCGTATTGCCAAACAAGCATGTTTAAAATACTCAACACCAGATAAACCACGTTTTGTCGCAGGTGTATTAGGTCCTACATCACGTACCTGCTCTATCTCGCCCAATGTGAATGATCCTGCTTTTCGTAACATTACCTTTGATGAGCTTAAAGACAATTATATCGAAGCTACACATGCGCTTATTGAGGGCGGTGCAGATATTATTCTGATCGAAACTGTATTTGATACCTTGAACTGTAAGGCTGCAATTTTTGCAGTAAAAGAGGTATTTAAACAACTTGGTCATGAACTGCCATTGATGATTTCAGGAACCATCACAGATGCTTCAGGTCGTACACTGACAGGACAAACAGCAGAAGCTTTTTGGAACTCTGTGCGCCACGGTGACTTATTATCAATTGGCTTTAACTGTGCTTTGGGTGCAGATGCCATGCGTCCGCATGTCAAAACTGTTTCAGATGTTGCAGATGTTTTTGTCTCAGCGCATCCCAATGCAGGTTTACCCAATGCTTTCGGTGGTTATGATGAAACGCCAGAACAAACTGCTGCATTTTTAAAAGAGTTTGCTGAAAGTGGTTTGATTAATATCACTGGTGGCTGTTGTGGTACCACACCAGATCATATTCGTGCGATTTATCATGCCGTAAAAGACATCAAACCTCGCCAAATTCCAGAAACTAAACCTGCTTGTCGTTTAAGTGGTTTAGAGCCATTCAACATTTACGATGACTCCTTATTTGTCAATGTCGGTGAACGTACCAACGTCACAGGTTCTAAAAAATTCTTACGTTTAATTCGTGAAGAAAACTTTGCAGAGGCACTCGACGTTGCTTTACAGCAAGTGGTTGCAGGTGCTCAAATCATTGACATTAATATGGATGAAGGAATGTTGGATTCGGAAAATGCAATGGTGCATTTTTTAAATCTGGTTGCATCCGAGCCTGAAATATCCAAAGTTCCAATCATGATTGACTCATCAAAATGGGAAATCATTGAAGCAGGATTAAAATGTGTTCAAGGTAAGCCTGTTGTAAACTCGATTTCTTTAAAAGAAGGTTATGACGAGTTTGTGCATAAAGCACGCCTATGCCGTCAATATGGTGCTGCGATTATTGTCATGGCATTTGACGAAACAGGTCAGGCGGATACAGCTGCACGTAAGCGTGAAATCTGTAAACGTTCTTATGATGTATTGGTCAATGAAGTCGGCTTTCCTGCTGAAGACATTATTTTTGACCCGAACGTATTTGCTGTTGCAACAGGGATTGAAGAACACAATAACTACGCTGTGGACTTTATTGAAGCCACCGGTTGGATTAAACAAAACTTGCCTCATGCCATGATTTCTGGCGGTGTTTCAAACGTTTCATTCTCGTTCCGTGGCAATGAACCTGTGCGTGAAGCCATTCACTCTGTATTCTTATATCATGCTATTCAACAAGGCATGACCATGGGAATCGTAAATGCCGGTCAAATGGCAATTTATGATGATATTCCAAAAGAATTAAAAGATGCGGTTGAAGATGTGATTCTCAACCAAAATCAGGGAGCAAGTGGTCAAGATGCAACTGAGAAACTGCTCGAAGTTGCAGAACAATACCGTGGTCAAAGTGCTGCTCAAA
The DNA here is from genome assembly GCF_001005515.1 of Acinetobacter sp. Ag2. Classification (NCBI taxonomy): domain Bacteria; kingdom Pseudomonadati; phylum Pseudomonadota; class Gammaproteobacteria; order Moraxellales; family Moraxellaceae; genus Acinetobacter; species Acinetobacter sp. Ag2. The sequence continues at coordinate 7,052 of NZ_LBNA01000038.1, read as the reverse complement.
AACAAGTTGAAAATCTTGAGTGGCGTAATGAAACTGTTGAAAAGCGCCTTGAATATGCGCTTGTTAAAGGCATCACCACTTTTATTGATGAAGATACCGAAGAAGCTCGTTTAAAATCAAAACGCCCGTTGGACGTGATCGAAGGTCCATTGATGGACGGTATGAACGTTGTTGGAGATTTATTTGGTTCAGGTAAGATGTTCTTACCGCAAGTTGTAAAATCTGCACGTGTCATGAAACAAGCTGTTGCATGGCTAAACCCGTACATTGAAGCTGAAAAAACAGGAAGCCAATCTAAAGGAAAAGTGTTGATGGCAACAGTAAAAGGCGATGTTCATGATATTGGTAAAAATATTGTGGGCGTGGTGCTTGGCTGTAATGGTTATGACATTGTTGACCTTGGTGTTATGGTCCCTTGCGAAAAAATTCTACAAACCGCGATTGATGAAAAAGTTGATATTATCGGCTTATCTGGCTTAATTACTCCTTCTTTAGATGAAATGGTATTTGTCGCTAAAGAAATGCAACGTAAGGGATTTAAGATTCCATTGTTGATTGGTGGTGCAACAACATCGAAAGCACATACTGCGGTAAAAATTGATCCACAATATTCAAATGATGCAGTGATTTATGTTGCCGACGCCTCTCGTGCAGTTGGTGTTGCGACAACATTATTATCCAAAGAAATGAAGCCGGCATTTGTCGCAGAACATCGTGCTGAATATGAAAAAGTACGCGAGCGTATTGCCAACAAACAGCCCAAAGCTGCCAAGTTGTCTTATGCTGAATCGATTGAGAATGGGTTAAAAATTGATTTTGCGGCTCATCCACCAGTAAAACCAAACTTTATCGGTCTACAAACCATCACCAACTACCCGCTTGAAAAATTAGTCGATTACTTTGACTGGACGCCGTTCTTTATTTCATGGAGCTTGGCAGGCAAATTCCCGAAAATTTTACAAGATGAAGTGGTCGGTGAAGCTGCGACTGATTTGTATAATCAAGCACAAGCGATGCTCAAAGACATTATTGAAAATAAACGCTTTGATGCGCGTGCTGTATTTGGAATTTATCCTGCCAATCGTTCAGCAGCGGACTCAGTTGAAGTCTATGATGAGTCTGGTGCAAATACCACCCATACTTTCCATCATATCCGTCAACAGTCTGACAAAGTGACCGGGAAACCTAATTTATCGTTGGCGGATTTTGTGGCAACCAAAGCACAAGCTGAAGACTACTTGGGTGGTTTCACCGTTTCAATTTTTGGCGCAGAAGAAATGGCACATGAGTACAAAGCCAAAGGGGATGATTACTCTGCCATTCTTGCTCAGTCCTTAGGTGATCGTTTTGCTGAAGCATTTGCTGAACATTTGCATGAACGTATTCGTAAAGAGTTCTGGGGCTATCAGGCTGATGAACAACTCTCAAATGAAGAATTGATTAAAGAAAAGTATGTCGGTATTCGTCCTGCACCGGGCTACCCTGCTTGTCCTGAGCATTCTGAAAAAGCATCTTTGTTTGATTGGTTAGGTACGACTGATAAGATTGGTACCCAATTGACCAGCAGTTTTGCAATGTGGCCACCTTCAAGTGTGAGTGGTTTCTATTATGCGAATCCTCAATCTGAATACTTTAATGTCGGTAAAATTGCATTAGATCAGCTAGAGGATTATGCAAAGCGTAAGAACTGGACTTTGGATGAAGCGAAACGTTGGTTAGCTCCGAATTTGGATGATTCAGTTTCTTAGGTTCAGTGTTATAGAATCCCCCCACAAGTCCCCTTTTTCCAAAGGGGGCTTGTATATAAATCAGGCGAATTAATATTCTTCTCTCTTTTAAAAAAATAGATTTATAATTCTTGATACAATATTACAATTAAGTTTTAAGTATTTGAATTTTATAATGATAAAAAAATTTAGAAATAATTTAAATAACTAGATTCATTTCTACGATAAATTTACTCCTAATACCGTAACTGTTAGATTTTATAGCCATCATTTTTTCATGTATGATCATTTTATTGCGCCTGTAGAGATAAAACATGTTTGAGATCATTGATGATTTAAAAGCTAAATTGGATCAACATCGACCTCTTTCTCCTACGATTGTTAAAAATCTACACGAAGACCTCGTTTTACGTTGGACTTATCACTCCAATGCCATTGAGGGTAATACCTTAACTCTGTTAGAAACAAAGGTTGTACTTGAGGGAATTACGATCGGTGGTAAAGCATTAAGGGAGCATTTTGAAGCAATCAATCATCGTAATGCGATTTTGTATGTTGAAGATATTATCAAAAGTCAAGAACCCTTTTCGGAATGGCAAATTCGTAATATTCATCAACTCATTTTGAAAAATATTGATGATGAAAATGCTGGGCAATATCGCCAACAAAATGTATTAATCTCAGGGGCTACGGCGCTTCCACCAGACCATACATTGCTCAATGATAAAATGACTCAGTTTATTGATTGGTATAATCGTGATTGTCAAAAATTGCATCCTATTGAACGAGCAGCCAAAGTCCATGCAGATTTTGTAGCGATCCATCCTTTTGTTGATGGAAATGGACGTACATCTCGATTATTGATGAATCTTGAATTGCTTAAATCTGGTTATCCACCAAGTGTAATTACTGTAGAAAATCGATTAGCTTATTATGAAGCTTTAGATCAATGGATGGCGAATAATCACACTGAACCATTTATTCATTTGGTTGCTAATGCCGTATTGGATGGATTTAAACCTTATCAGATGATCTTAGGAATTTAAACAATAAATCCTATTTTCAATAATACGTAGGATAGATTACTGAAAGGAAATTGTAGATCCAGCATTATCTTGAAATTCGCAATATTATTCTATTTAAATAAGTAATTACGCTACTTTTCTAGCAACATAGTACAATGAAAATTTAATAGGAAAAACAATAACGTGATTTTTATTCTATGCTTTTAATTACCAAATAGTTAAATTAAACTTAATATAAAATTTAAATCAGATAAATAAAATGGAAAGGTCATGGCAGGTGGTTCACAGATAATTATCAATAAAGAGCTGAAAATCTGCATTTTTATAATATTAATTGCGATTATTATCATCATCTTCCTAGAAACTAAGGCAAGAATAACCATGCAAAAAGAACCGACTTTAAGTTTTTCGACTCTAGCTCATCAAGACATAGACCCTGAAATTCAAATCAATATAAGACTCATCAATAACATCAAAGAAAAGGGATCAAGTAAAAATAAATTGATTACACTGTTAAAAGATGGTGTTTTTTTATCCCTTAAACAACACAAAAGACTTTTCAATGTATGAAATATTTATTAAACAAAATCATCAATTTGCCTATATTGCTAGTGAAAATATCTATTTCAGCGAGGATAATTCATCGATCAGAGCCAATAGTAACCGAAAAGGAATTATTTTTATCAATCCTACTATAGCTGATGACTCGATTACTCTTGAATATCATCAATATTATGGAGAAAAGCAGACTCAATATTCAAAACGTTTGAAACTATCTGATTCATATAAATATAACAGTCGAATGTTCAATCAACAAACGACACTAGATGATTTTGATCAGGTCAATATCTTAAAATAACTCAAGTCAAAATCTTAAAAAACCAAAGGCATTTAAATCAAATGCCCCCCAATTTTCAACAGCGATTACTTTCTAAAATTAGACAACAAAGTATTGGTAATCGACTTATTGTTCTCAACAACTCTCGTCTTTTTAGCCTTGGCGGACTGGTCTTCTACCCGTTCGATTTTAGCGGCTTTCAACTTACCGTTATTTTCAACTACGATAAATTTAACTCGCTCGTTACGCTTTGGTTCTCCCTCAGCAAGCGGAAAATCAGAAATATGGAAGAAAATATCCTGCTCAAGCCCACCAATAAATCCAAAGCCTCTTTCAGCATCGTATTGTTTAATTTTTCCTTGTTGGAATTCAGGCTTCATACATATTCCTCATCGCAGTACACAATCTGTGTATTATACCCTGATCTTGATCAATAGATAAAATACAGGCTATCTATCGACTAAACATAAAGAATATCTATAAAAAAGCCCGCTTTTCAGCAGGCTTTCAATAACACTTAAAATTTAATGGGCATGCCCTGCGCCCACATTACCTTTCGGTTTAGGGCATAACCAAATAATTAACCCTGCAAAGATAAATACCATCGCAAAAATCAAAAACACATGATTGACAGAAAGTGTTAAAGCTTCCTTATCCACCAAGTTGGAAATCGTACCCAAAGCCATTTCTGGGCTAAAACCACTATTGACCAGATTACGCTGGGTTTCTTCGACATGCATGGTTGAAACGATTTCACCCCGTGCCAACTTGGTATGATCATCCCAAATCGTCACAGCCAGAGAGGCACCTATCGCCCCTGCCATCGTTCGCATAAAGTTCATTAAACCCGCAGCAGAAGCAACTTCATCTGGACGAACCACACCCAAGGCAATGTTGGACAAAGGAATAAAGAAGAACGGCACAGCAAAACCTTGAATAATCTGTGGCCAAGCCAATGCCATAAAATCTGCATCCGTGGTCCAAAATGAACGCATCAAGGTCACGCCACCCAAAATCATCAAACCAAAACTCGACAATGCTCTTGGATCATATTTGGTTGCCATTTTCGCCACAATCGGTGACATCATCAAACTACCGAAGCCCATCGTTGCAGTGAGATAACCTGCCCAAGAAGCGGTATAGCCCAAGTTGATCTGTAACCATTGTGGAATCAATACAATACTGCCAAAGAATGCTGCAAAGGCGAAAGCCAGCGATATTGTGGCAATGGTAAAACCACGGTATCGGAAAATCTGTATGTTGACGATGGGATGTTTTTCATAATATTCCCAAATGAAAAAGGCAATAAATCCAACCACCAAAATCACAGCCAAAATACAAATAAAGGTATTATTGAACCAGTCCCGTTCATGCCCTAAATCTAGCATGAGCTGCAATGCACCAATCCAGATAATCAGCAAAGTTAAGCCAATGGTATCAATAGGTAATTTTGCAATCGGGGTTTCTGCTGTTTTCATCAAACGCATGACACCCAAAGCACAGATTACACCTACAGGAATATTGATAAAGAAAATCCAGTGCCAAGACCAATTATCACTGATTGTTCCACCCAGAATTGGACCTAAAATTGGACCAACCACTGTGGTCATTGCCCACATACCCATTGCTTGCGAATGCTTTTCAGGCGGAAAAATACGCATGAGCAGCGTTTGGCTCAATGGCATGATTGGACCACCAAATAAGCCTTGCCCAATACGACAGATCACCAGCATTGCCAAACTATTGGATAAACCACACAGAATGGAAAATGTGGTGAAACCGATCAAACTGATGGTAAATACCCGAACAGCACCAAAGCGCCCAGCCAACCAGCCCGTTAAAGGCACACAGATGGCTTCCGCAACAGCATACGAAGTAATGACCCAAGTTCCCTGTGAACTTGAAACTGCTAAACTTCCCGTAATATGTGGTACAGAAACATTGGCAATGGTCATGTCCAACACGACCATAAAATTGGCAAGTGCTAAAAAGAATGCAGCGAGGAGTAAACGCCCGCCTTTCAGCTCATTTTGAAATGTTGCTGTATTCATAAGCGATTACTTCGCTGATGAGGTATCGACCTCAGCATTCATGGACAAACCCACACGTAATGGATGTTCAGCCAATTCTTTAGGATCAAGTTTGATACGCACTGGTAAACGCTGAACCACTTTAATCCAGTTACCTGTCGCATTTTGTGCAGGAATCAAAGCAAATGCAGAACCAGTGCCTCCAGAAAAGCCAATCACTGTACCGTGATATTCAACATCCTTACCATATAGATCAGAGGTTAAAGTTGCCTTTTGACCGACTTTGACATTCTTTAACTGGCTTTCTTTAAAGTTTGCATCGACATACAGATCAGCTATTGGCACGATTTTCATTAAACTTGCACCAGGCGCCACACGTTGCCCAATTTGAATGCTACGTCGCGCAACAATTCCGTCTAGCGGTGCTTTAATTTCAGTCCGTTGTAAATCTAAAAGCGCTTGATCAAGTTTTGCTTGAGCTACCAATACATCAGGTGTTGAACTTTGTGAGGTACCACGAATTAATGCTTCATTGGCATCTAAGTTACTTTGCGCTGCTTTTCGTTTTGATTCAGTTTGGGCAAGCGCCGCTTTTGCTACATCAACGCTGGCTTTAGCATTATTTAAAGCACTTTGTGCTTTGCTAAATTCTTCCTTCGATATTGCACCTGTTGCACTTAATTGCTGACGGCGAGCAAATTCTTGTTGCGCTTGCTGATATGCGACTTCGGCTTGTGCTACTTGCGCTTTAGCACTATTAATATCGTCTGTACTCACCAAAATTTGCGAGGACAATGAACTGCTATTTGCAGAACTTTGCGTGTATTGGCGCTTTGCCTTAGTTAACGCTGCTTCGGCTTCTGCAACCGCAATTTTAGCATCACGATTATCAATAATTGCCAAAACATCGCCTTTCTTGACTTGCTGTGTATCACTCACTAAAACTTCAGCCACCTGACCACTGACCATTGAAGTAATTTCAGCAGTTTCAGCACCAACATAGGCATTGTCTGTTTCCACAGTATTGCTAAATACTAAAGCCCAAATTGCATATAGAATTGCTGCTGCGACAACAATAATGGCAAAAATCTTCAGCATTTTTTTACGTTTTTGTTTGGCTTCCAAATCCGCTTGCGCTTCATTTTCATCGTTTGGAGAGGCATTCGTCGTTTGCGCTTCAGTCATCGCATATTCCTAGCTTACTTGGACTTGTCAAAACATCAGTGCATTTTAAGGATATAAACTGAACATCAGCTTAATCACTTTTTTGGGGGTTTTGCGTGATGGTTGAATAAGTCAACTTCTTAAAATTGTGGTGCTCAATTTTACAGACAAAAATCATATTATGAGAATAAAAATATTACTCTAAAGTTTATCTTTATAAAATAGATCAATCTTAGGGTCTATTGATATTTCATAAATGGCTTGCGTT
>NZ_LBNA01000048.1:0-132758 GCF_001005515.1 Acinetobacter sp. Ag2 | reverse complement strand
TAACGAAGCCTGAGATAATTTTAGCCACAACCCTTCGGGACTAATGTGTTTTTTGTCGCTTCTTCGTTCCGAACTACTCATTTAGAATGACTAAATTTCGTATTTCGCGCCTAGAATCGCCTAAAAAACATACTTAGTCGCAAGCATAGACGAATTGTTAACAGACCCTAACTTCACTTAAAATTCATTCGCCTAAATATTTCAATTTCAGTACACTCAACACGAGATGATAAATATTTAATTGCAATGAATCATAAAAAGCAGATTTTATGCGTTGAAGATGATGCGGCGATACTTATGCCATTACGCTATGCACTTGAGCGTGAAGAGTGGCAAGTCACTTGGGCAAATTCTGGTCTACAAGCCATTGATTATATTCAACAACAATCCTTCGATTTTATTATTTTAGATATTGGTTTACCAGATTTAAATGGCTTTGATGTGTGTAAAAGAATTCGCCATTTCAACCACACACCGCTGTTGTTTTTGACAGCACGTGATGACGAAATTGATCGAATTATTGGTTTAGAGATTGGCGCAGATGACTATTGCACTAAACCGTTTAGCTCAAGAGAAATTGTCTCCAGAATTAAAGCCATTTGGCGCAGAATGGAGATTCAAAATCAGCTCCAACAAAATACCCCAATAACGCCACATTTAATATCTAAACATTCCCAAACATGGCAATGCAATGATGAGTCTTTCCAGATTCAATACTTAGGCACCCTACTGCAATTAACACGTTATGAATATCGTTTACTCAAACTGTTGATTCAACATCCTGAACAAGTATTTAGCCGACAACAATTGATGGATCAAGTTTGGGAACATCCGGAGCATAGCTTAGATCGAACTGTTGACACTCATATCAAGAGTATACGCAATAAACTCAAACAAATATCTGCTGAACAAGATCCAATTGAAACTCACCGTGGCTTCGGCTATAGCCTGAAAAGGCTGGACTAAAGCATGTCGATATTTATCCGTATTTGGTTCTTCTTCGGGTTAATTATCTTGCTCGGTTTATGGTTTATGTCTTATACCTTTAATCAGCAAGTAAAGCCCAATGTACGACAGGTTGTCGAAGATACACTTGCGGAAAATGCCAATATTATTGCCATGCTGGTTGCAGAAGATGTCTATGAAAATAAGGTTGGAACTGCCCAGTTTGATGAGAAAATTCAAAATGCGCTCAATCGAAAAATCAACGCCAATATTTGGCAACATAATAAGAATGAAATCAATCAACAAATTTATATCACTGATCAAAAAGGCATAGTGATTTATGATTCACAAGGCATTGCAACAGGACAGGACTATTCCAAATGGAATGATGTCTACCTGACATTAAGAGGCAAATATGGTGTTCGTTCAACCCGAAGTTATGAGGAAGATAGTAACAGTAGCACCATGTTTATTGCTGCACCTATCTATTATCAAATTGATCAACAACAAAAGTTGATTGGAGTGGTCAGCATCGGAAAGCCCAATATATCCGTACAACCTTACATTCAACGTGCTGAAAATCAACTGATCCGCCAAGCCATATGGATTACGTTGTTGAGTTTATTTTTAGCCAGCTTAGTGGCTTATTGGCTTAAACATAGTATCGATCGTGTGCGTAAGTATGCTCAAGCGCTGGCACCTGTCAACCAAACTCCGCATTTTCGCTCCGCTAAAGAACTCAATCAAGTTGCTCAAGCCGTGGAAGATATGCGAGAAAAACTGGAAGATCGCGCTTATGTCGAACACTACGTCAACACCCTGACACATGAGCTAAAAAGCCCTTTAACTGCGATCCAAGCCAGTGCTGAGTTGCTTAAAGAAGATTTGCCTTTAACTGATCAACAAAATTTTGCCACACATATTCATGAACAAAGCCAGCGTTTACAGAGCTTGATTGACCGTATGCTGTTACTGACTCGCTTGGAAAAATCAAGGCACCAAATTGAGATTCAAAATTTTAATTTGTCTGAATTAATCCATCAGACTTTAGATCGGCACGCCAGTCAAATGCAGGCTAAAAAAATTCAATGTTTATTAGATATTGAAGCCGATTGTATGATTCATGCAGATCGTTTTTGGCTTCAACAAACGCTTGGCAATATTTTAGACAATGCTTTGGATTTTTCTCAGGATTCGGCAAAAATTCTGATTCAGCTACATCGGCAAGCACATCAACATATTGAATTAAATATCTTTAATGAAGGTGTATGGATTCCTGACTATGCACTTACACAAGTTTTTGATACATACTTTTCACTTCCTCGACCAATTAGTCAACAACGTAGTTCAGGCATTGGACTCAGTATTGTTCAGCAAGTCATTGAACAACATCATGGTCAGATTAACATTTTAAATATCGAGGAAAATCAGATTCCAATTCTGCAATCTCATCAACAAGGCGTATTGGTCAAGATTTTGCTTTAACCACAAAGATTTGAATATTCACCTAAACTTCACATAAAACACAAAGTCAGCTCAAACAAAACACATTTCGGCTTCGCATACTGAACCTAACAAAAACAACGGCTCAGGAACACCGTGATGCGATCCAATTTTCTCACCTTTAAAATTATTGCAATTGCCATTTTGATTGCGCTGTTTTGGATAGGTCTACTCTTCATTAGCACTTTGGTGTCAGAACGACAAGGATACCAACAAGCTTTTCTCAGAGAAATCTCACAAAACAACATCAGCCCGCAAACTGTTATTTCACCTTATATTCGTGTGCCCTATACCGAAATCCAAACCTGTTTGGACGACAAAAAAGTCGCATATTCCTGTACAGAAGAACAATGGATATACATCAGTGCAGACAGCACACAATGGACTGCTGATTTTAAGGTTTCTGATGATGCCTATAAACGCACCATCTACCGAGCAATTAGCTATACTGCAAATTTAACCGCTAAAGGCATTTTTCAAAAGCCGACACTGGAGAATAAAGACTATCAATGGAATCGTGCTGAGATCATGTTTCCTGTGCATGATCCACGAGGTTTAGACACGCAACCCACGTTAAAAATACTCAATAAGAATTATACTTTTGAAATGAGTTCCAAAGGCAGTGATGCTTCCGGTTTTGACTTTATGCGTATTTCTACAAAAAATTATCCTGAATTAATCAATGCGATTCAAAATGGTTTTTCTTTTGATTTAGCCACCAATATCACAGGTCTTGGCAAGTTTAGCTTGGTTCCCACCAGCCGTAGTGTCAGTTATCAAGCCAAAGGCAACTGGGCGGACATCAAGTATTCAGGACAAAATTTACCCTTTGCTAAAACCAGTACCCATCAACAATTTACAGCACAATGGAAAAACATTGCACTGGGTCAGCAAAACATCAGCAAACTGATTGAATGTGACACCAGTGATTGCATTCGCCAATTCAGCCAAGGCTATTACACTCAAGAAAATGCCTATGACGTTGAGCAAAGTCAACGAATTGGCTTATCAACCGAATTTTTAGAATCCGTCAATGTTTATACTCAAACAGATCGAGCAATTAAATATGGTGTCGTAATTATCATCATTACCTTTGGTTGTTTCTTCTTATTTGAGGTGCTTAAAAGCCTTCGTATTCATCCAATTCAATATTCTTTGGTGGCAATTGCACAAGGTCTTTTCTTTGTCCTACTACTTTCTATCAGTGAATACTATGCCTTTGCATGGGCTTACTTTGTCGCAGGAGTTGCCTGTGTTGGTCTCATGACATGGTATTTGTTCTATGTGATGAAAGGTTTTAAAGCTGCTGCCTTATTCGGTGTGATCCTCAGTTCACTCTACGCTGTGATGTATCTGTTATTGCAGTCCTCAGGCAAGACCTTCTTGATCGGTTCGATCATTTCATTTGTATTACTCGCGGTCGTCATGTTCCTTACACGTCACATCGATTGGTATCAAATCAGCAATAAGCCTGAGCGAGCGCTTAAATCCTACACCCCTCCTCAATCTTAATTGCCATGCAGTGAATGTCTGTTCATTCACTGCTTAATCATCATTTTAAATTCATCGAGATGGTCATGAATCCTTTTATTAAACAAAAAGCGCCAGAACAACTACAGCAACTTTGCCCTTTACAATCCTCAGTTGCGTTTTGCTTAAATCAATTACGCATCGCAAAAATTCAGTTTTTGAACTTAGGTAGCCTGATCATTTGCCCTGAATACGATTGTTTTATCGTTTTTAAACATAAAACTTTAATTCGCATAGATGCATTTACGCACTCATAACAAAGTTGGTTTGCAGATGCATCTTGATCACGTAAAATTTAGCCCATAAACAAGATTTGAGAGTAATCATGACTGTACAACGTTTGCATGTAGAAAAGCGCTTTTCTGAAATTGCAATTTCAGGCAATTTAGTCCATTTAGCAGGTCAATTGGCAACAGATTTAACCTTAGATATTAAAGGACAGACTCAGCAAACTTTAGATATGATTGACCGTTTTCTTGCAGATGCAGGAACAGACAAAAGCCACATCATGTCTGTGATGATCTTTTTGAAAGATATTGAAAATGATTATGCAGCAATGAATGAAGTTTGGGATGCTTGGTGTTCTGATATTGAAGCACTTCCAAGAACTTGTGTGGAAGCAAAACTTTATCGACCTGATGTTTTGGTGGAGATGACGGTAGTTGCGGTAAAACCTGAATCATTGTAGAAATTAATTTGAACATTTAAAAATGCATGCTGAGACATGCATTTTTTATTAACCATATACACGATTAGAATAAAGATCAAACTTCCCCAACAGTTGTTCCTCGAGCACGTGTGAATGACTCATTTCAGCGAACTCACTTAAAAAATCTTCACGCAAATCCTGATATTCAGGAATACCGAGATAACGAATCACTCTGTAGCCCGCAGATTGTAACAATGCATCTTTATAGGTATTTTGGTGAGCACGTTTAATTGCATTGATATCTTCTAAAGCAATCACAGCCAAAACTTTACAGTCTTTGTCCAATACAACAAAATCTGCAAACATTTGCTGATATTTACGACGTGTGTGTAAATATTTTGTTGTTAACAATGCATCAAAAGACACATGAGCCAAAATATTAGCTTCAGGTAAAATTTCTTTTAGTCGAGTAAAAGTAATCTGTTCATGTGAATTAAATACTGCTCTTCTACGTAGAGCACTATCAACTTGCTGCTTATTTTTCAATCCTTTATAAGCAATCGCAATCACAGCGGCAAATAGTATCAAACTCGCAACAATCAATATGTCCATATTTCATTTCCTAATTCTTTATTATAATTTGGTCAAATAAGACCAGTTCTTGTGTATCTGAAGATACTTTTTTACTGTCAGTTCAACGTCACATATGAGATATAAATTTGCTTAATTTAAAAAATAACAACTCATATCACAGTTTTAAAATATTTGTTGAACTATTATTTATTTTCCTCATTTATTCCTACAAATAAATGAATTGATTTATGGCTTTTATACCTTGTATCTATTACGAATACAACTAAATCCGATAAAACTTTAGTTTGATTGTAGGACAATTAAAACCAGAATTTGTGTACTTTTCGTACACAAAATTTTTCAACAGTTTAAGCAAAGTTATCCACAGTTTTGTATTTTATTTATTCAATTCGAATTTAAAGAGGGTGCTTTCGCACCCTCTTGAACACTCACTAAAACTTAAGCTCTACTTTTCGGCTTAGATTTTCCTTTACTGTTACCACCAAACGGTTTTTTACGATCCCCTGTTTCACGCGGTGGCAAACCTGTATGTTGTGTCAACACTTGCCCTTTTTGTGGTCGATTTGGCTGATTGGCATGTCGTGACTGAGTACGTGCAGTATTTTCACCCGTACGCTTTTGTGAATCACCTGCCAATGTTGAGTTCTTCTTACGTGCAGATTGATACTGACCATCCGTACCTTGCGGTTGATAGGTTGGGATCAAATGCTGTTTAGAGTTACCAATCAAATCAGCACGCCCCATTTCACGTAAGGCATCACGTAATAAAGGCCAGTTATTTGGATCATGATAACGTAAGAATGCTTTATGTAAGCGACGACGCTTTTCACCTTTGACAATATCGACATTTTCAGTATAACGCGCCACCTTCGCCAACGGATTTTTGTTGGTATGGTACATGGTTGTCGCTGTTGCCATTGGTGATGGATAGAAAGTCTGAACCTGATCGGCACGGAAACCATTTTTCTTGAGCCAGATCGCCAGATTCATCATGTCATAATCTGTAGTTCCTGGATGCGCAGCAATAAAATAAGGAATAAGATATTGTTCTTTACCCGCTTCCTTACTAAAACGATCAAACATCTGCTTAAAGCGGTCATAAGTTCCGATTCCGGGTTTCATCATCTTCGACAATGGACCTTTTTCGGTATGCTCAGGGGCAATTTTCAAATACCCGCCCACATGATGTTGAACCAGCTCTTTGACATATTCAGGATTTAATACAGCAAGATCATAGCGCAAACCTGAACCAATCAGAATTTTTTTAATGCCTTTGATTGCACGGGCTTTGCGATATAACTGTGTTAAAGGCGCATGATCAGTATGTAAGTTTTGACATACACCAGGATAAACACAGGAAGGTTTACGGCAATTTTTTTCAATTTCTGGATCTTTACAATGCAAACGGTACATATTTGCCGTTGGACCACCGAGATCAGAAATAATGCCTGTGAAGCCAGGTGCTGTATCACGAATCTTTTCGACTTCACGCAAAATAGATTCTTCTGAACGGTTTTGAATAATTCGCCCTTCATGCTCAGTAATTGAACAGAAAGTACAACCGCCAAAACAGCCACGCATAATATTCACGGAGAATTTAATCATGTCGAAGGCTGGGAAGCGTGCATTGCCATAAGCAGGATGTGGTAGACGTGCATAAGGCAAATCAAACACATAGTCCATTTCTTCAGTGGTCAGAGGAATCGGTGGCGCATTCAGCCAAACATCACGTTCACCATGTTTTTGCACCAATGCTCGCGCATTTCCCGGATTGGTTTCCAAGTGTAAAATACGGTTTGCGTGTGCATACAACACAGGATCTTCTGCCACTTCTTCAAAAGCAGGTAAACGAATTACCGCCAGCTCGCGCGGTGGTAATTTATGTTTAATCGCCTTTGAAGCAGGCTGTAAACGTACAATTTGAGTATTTTCATCCAGATGATCGCCTTCACGTACCACAGGATTGGCAACCAATTCTTTTTGGAAATTTTGATATTGGCTTAAAGAATTGCCTTTATTCTGCTCAATCTCACATCCATCCAAATCTTCGGTCATCACATACGGATTAATGATCGGATCAACTCGCCCAATTGAATCCACATCATTGGATGCAATTTCAACAAATTTGGCTTTTGAAGCACGATTGCTCTTATTGACGATGAATGCTGTGCCACGAACATCGGTAATTTCATGAATTTTTTGACCTTTGGCAAGGCGATGCATCACTTCAACGATTGAGCGCTCACCATTACCATACATCAATAAATCTGCTTTAGAATCCATCAACACTGAACGACGGACTTTATCTGACCAATAATCATAATGGGCGATACGGCGTAAAGACGCTTCGATGCCGCCCAACAATACTGGTACATCCGGAAATGCTTCACGACAACGTTGGCAATACACCGTTGCAGCACGATCGGGACGTTTATTCGGCACATTGTCTGGAGAATAAGCATCATCTGAACGAATCTTACGATCTGCTGTATAGCGATTGATCATTGAGTCCATATTGCCTGCTGTAACACCCCAAGCAATATTTGGTTTACCTAGAACTTTAAAGGCTTCGGCAGATGTCCAATCGGGTTGAGCAATAATGCCAACACGGAAACCTTGCGCTTCAAGTGTTCGACCAATAATCCCTGAGCAGAATGAAGGATGGTCAATATATGCATCCCCACACACTAAAATAAAGTCACAACTGTCCCAACCGAGTTGATCCATTTCTTCGCGAGACATAGGCAAAAAAGGTGCTGGTTCAAAGCACGATGCCCAATATTTGTCAAAATCAAACAACGCAACAGGCGCTGTCTGAGCAGTATAAGCGGTCGACATGGTAAGTTTTCTCGATTGGCGGTTGGCGATCGGGAGAGATCTAAGATGAAAGCCAATCATTTTACCATGAATTTTGCTCATGTTGCTTGATTAAAAAGTAAACATTTTATTTTTAGCAGTGATTTCTCTATTTTCATTTCATTCAAATGTCGAAATGAAATGAATAAACTGTTTTAAATGAGGATCGTGAATCAATCAATAAAAGCTCAGGGCAATTTAGTTCGATTCAAGCTTTGTCGAATCTGAGTCAGTTTGCTTCTGCATTTGATTTAATTTTAGCGCGACCAATAAGCCAATACCCAATACAACAGTTATGCTCACGCTTAAACCCGACCAGCCATATTTTTCCCAAATCAAGCCACTACCACTGCCCAACAGGCTTGAACCGAGATAATAGCAGAACAAATACAGCGAAGAACCGACTGCACGGTATTGTAAAGACTGTATTGACACCCAACTGCTTGAGGTGGAATGTGCCGCAAAAAATGAAAAGGTGAAAATAAATAACCCAATTAACACAGTCCATAAAGATGGAATGAACATCACCCACAAACCTAGCGCCATACTACAAAACATCGCAATCAAGACTTTTGCACGTCCAAATCGACGACTCCAGCCAGCTGCACGTGGTGAGCTATAAATACCTGATAAATAGGCGATCGAAATCAAGCCAATCCACGTCTGAGACAACTCAAAAGGTTTTTCTAAAAGATGATAGCTCATGTAATTAAACACAGTGACAAAGCAACCCATCAAAATAAAACCTTCGATGAATAGGAATCTTAATTTTGCATCAGAGAGGTTTTTCTTGAACGATTCGATAAAGCGAGAGAATTGAATCGGATAAGATTTAAAGTGTTTGGACACAGGGAGTGCAACATAGAAAGTGATGGCGATCAATAAATTGAGTATGCCAATAATCATAGTAGCTGTTTGCCATGAAATATAATCCAGTAAAACGCCTGCGATTAAGCGCCCACTCATACCGCCAATCGCAGTACCTGAAATATACAAACCCATTGCAAAGCCAACATCTTTTTGTGCGATTTCTTCGCCAATATAGGTCATCGCTACTGATGCAACTCCACTCACCGCCAGACCAATCAGCATTCGTGTGGCAAGGAAGATTTCCCAATAGGGTAGTAATGAGCTAATTAATAATAAAGTGGCTGTTGAAAACAAAGAAATCGCCATGATCTGTTTACGACCATAACGATCTGAGATTAACCCTGCAAACAAAAGTCCCAAAGCCAATGTAATGGTGGAAAATGAAAGTGGGAAACTGCTATGTGTAGGGGTCACATGAAAGAATTTTGCCAAAAAAGGCATCATCGGCTGAACACAATACAATGATGAAAATACCGCAAACCCTGCTAGAAATAGTGACAACAAAATCGCCAGAAAGGGACGAGTACCATACTCAATATACGCTGTAGATTCAGATGCATCAGACATAGTTTTTCCTCATGTCTGATCAGTATACGCCTATTTTGAATAATTGATAAAAGTGAAAAAATTATCGGAGATTCATTCCTTGCTTAGCAAAGAATAAAATACCGATAACAAACTAAATTTTATAAAAATAAAACTTAAAAATGAATTTTAAAATATAAAAAAGAGCATATTTTTAATACACTCTTCTCATAATTTTAGAGACTTTTCTAATGTTCACTGAATCATCAGAAAAACCTTAAACTTTTTTCTCTTCGATGTTCAGCGCATTGATTGCCAAGACAGCTTGAGTACGATTTTGTACACCCAACTTACGGAATATTGCAGTCACATGCGCTTTAATCGTCGCTTCAGAAACATCCAGTTCATATGCGATTTGTTTATTCAGCAAACCTTCGGCAACCATCATTAAGACACGGAATTGCTGTGGCGTTAGAGATTGGATACGCTCTGCCAAAGCTGTTTCATCTGCAGCACGAGGGTCAAAATTCATATTCGCAGTCGGTAAATTTGGCGGCAACCAAATTTCGCCTTCTAATACTTGGCGAATTGCTTCCCCAATATGGCTTGGATGCGCAGACTTCGGAATATAACCCATTGCACCGTGCGCAATCGCACGCTGAATAATCGATGCTTCTTCGTGGGCTGATACCACAATAATTGGAATCGCAGGATACTGTGCACGAACATGGACCAATGCAGAGAAACCCGATGCGCCAGGTAAATTTAAATCCAATAAGACTAAATCTGGTTCAGGACCATTTTCCAAACGCTCGTAGAACTCATTAACAGCCGCAGTTTCACTGATTTGAGCTTGTGGCAAACTATAACGAACCGCCTGAATTAACGCATGGCGAAACAGTGGATGATCATCAACGATTAAAATATTCATAAGCGAAGTGAGAGATCTCTAGCACAGTTCTTTTATTCTAACCGCACTATTGCTATTTAAGATACGTTAATATTAACGAATTTTTGAATTATTTGTGTGCTTTAATGAGAATTCCCTACTCTTTTTCGGTTATTTCTCAAAATACAGATTTAAATATCACTTTTAAATATAAAATAAACATCTAAAAATGAATTGCTTATCCAAATAAATAATATCAAATAAGTTCAGCAATTTAGACTATATCTTCCCCTTAAAATGAAGCGTTTTTCTGTATATCTCAAAAACTGATAACCAATCTGTTTTTCATTATTTTACCAATCTCACTGAATATAGATAAATAAATGGCATTCCGAGATTCAATTTATTAGGTTGCCAACATGTCTATTTATACTCAACAAAAACCCTTAAATATTGTTGCTGTATCAGGGGGCTTAAATAACCCTTCAAAAACAGAAAGTTTAGTTCAAGCCATTTTAGATGAGCTCGGTCAAGCAACTCCAATCAATGTGCATTTTATTAAATTCAGTGAAATTGGTCATTTACTGGGTGGTGCAATTTACCGTAATCAGCTTCCACAACGTGTACAAGATGATTTAGCAGCAGTCGAAGCAGCAGATGCCTTGATCGTGGGTACGCCTGTATACCGTGCATCTTTCACGGGTTTATTTAAACATTTCTTTGACTTTGTTGAACAAACAGCACTGGTGGATGTGCCGGTATTACTGGCTGCTTCAGGCGGAAGCGATCGCCATGCATTGGTATTGGAACATCAGCTTCGTCCATTATTTAGCTTTTTCCAAGCCCAAACCCTACCGATTGGCGTCTATGCAACCGATCGTGATTTCACGCCTGAATACACCATCAAGAGTGAACATATTCAAGATCGTATTACTTTGGCTGTTGCACGCGCATTGCCAATTTTGGAATGGGCTCCTGCAAAAGGGCAACGTGCTGAGGTTGTCAAAGCTAAGACGGAACAAGCCAATCAAAACTTAGGGATTAACAAACAAATCGAGCAAGATGAGGTACTACCTTCAGCTGCAATCCCAAACTTGGATGCAGCAGAAAACCGTCTTCATGCAAAATCCAAATCACCACAATCACAGGTTGCTTAATTGCAACCTCGTAGCCGCAGATAATAAAAAATAGAGGGTCATGTTATGTCACAGTTTTCATCACACCATAATCCAGCCATTAAGTTTGCATATTGGGTGCCCAATGTCAGCGGTGGTTTAGTGGTCAGTAATATTGAACAACGTACCGACTGGAGCTATGACTATAATGTCCGCTTAGCACAAGCGGCTGAAAAAAGTGGTTTCGAATATGCCCTCACCCAAATTCGTTTCACCGCAGGCTATGGCGCTGAAAATCAACATGAGTCTGTAAGTTTTAGCCATGCTTTATTGGCGAAGACAGATAAGTTAAAAGTGATTGCAGCCATCCTGCCTGGTCCTTGGAAGCCTGTTTTGGCGGCCAAACAATTGGCAACGATCGACTATCTGACTAATGGTCGTATTGCCATTAATGTGGTGAGTGGTTGGTTTCGTGGTGAGTTTGATGCCATCGGTGAACCATGGCCTGAACATGATGAGCGCTATGTCCGTTCTGAAGAATTTATTCGAACTTTAAAAGGAATATGGACTACAGATAACTATAGTTTCGATGGTAAATATTATCAGTTTAAAGACTACACCTTAAAACCAAAACCTTTGCAAAAACCGCATATCGAAGTGTTTCAGGGAGGAAGTTCTCGTGCAGCACGTGATATGGCATCTCGTGTATCTGATTGGTATTTTACCAATGGCAATACTCCTGAAGAATTAAAAAAGCAAATTGATGATATTCGAGAAAAAGCCAAGCTGAATGGTCATTCAGTAAAAATTGGGGTCAATGCTTTTATTATTGCCCGTGATACAGAGCAAGAAGCCAAAGCAGTGTTACAAGAAATTATTGATCAAGCCAATGTTGAAGCAGTCAATGCTTTTGGTGATGCAACCCGTGAAGCAGGTGCCGCCTCTAAAGAGGGCGAAGGCAACTGGGCAAAATCAACTTTTGAAGACTTGGTGCAATATAACGATGGCTTTAAGACCAATTTGATTGGCACACCGCAACAGATTGCTGAACGAATCGTTGAGTTAAAAAGTGTGGGCGTCGACCTCGTTCTTTCGGGCTTCTTACATTTTATTGAGGAAGTTGAATATTTTGGAGAAAAAGTGCTGCCTTTGGTACGTCAACTTGAAGAAACTCAAAAAGCGCAAATTACTGCGAAATCAGCCTGATCATTTCTAGCGCCAGAGTTTGTGCCGTAGAAAACAACAATAAACAACTAAAACAAAATTTGCAGCTTATCCCTCATGACTCGGCTTGAGGGATTTTTTTTTAACATCGCTAAAGTTTCATGGTCGTTCAGTATGAACAGCCCTATCAGCTATAAAATATCGTTCTTCACCGATTGATTTGTTTTAATCATCTATTTTGCTTCAAGTATTTATATCGACATACATATACTCAACAAGCTTGATCTTGGAAAATCTCTAATCCACATTAAAATAATTTCTTTTTGCCTGTATAGATTGGAATAAGTGGTTATGGCTCTTTTAAAGAAAACAAAAACGATCTTTTACGTCCTGATCAGTAGCATGGGACTGACGACTTATGTAAATGCCAATCAGCAAATAACCACGGCAAAGGTTGAAAATGCAATGACTCAGGCATTTCAGCCCTTAATGCAAAAATATGCAGTACCCGGGATGGCAATTGGAGTACTGTACCAAGGCAAAAGTTATGAAAAATACTATGGTGTACAATCACTTGCTGACAAGAAATCAGTCAATAAAAGCACCCTGTTTGAATTAGGCTCTGTGAGTAAACTGTTTACTGCAACGGCGGGCAGTTATGCGCAAAGTGTATCTAAACTATCGCTTCAAGACCATCCAGGAAAATATTTACCTGCATTAAAAAATTCAGAAATTAATCAAGTCACACTTTTGCAGTTGGCAACCTACACCACGGGTAATCTACCATTACAATTTCCTGATCCAATCAAAACCGATGCACAAACGCTTAAATACTTTCAAGATTGGAAGGTCAATCAACCCGTTGGTCAATTTAGACAATATTCAAACCCTAGTATCGGGTTATTTGGTGAAGCTACTGCAAAAGCCATGAACATGCCGTTTAGCACATTATTAGAGCAAGTTATCTTTCCTCAACTTCAGCTCCAACATAGTTATGTCAACGTCCCAAAAGCACAACAAGCCCAGTATGCTTTTGGCTATGATCAAAACAATCGCCCAATTCGAGTTAATCCGGGACCTTTCGATGCTCAAGCCTATGGGGTGAAATCAAACCTTCCTGATCTACTACAGTTCTTAAAATTGAACTTAAATCCAGATCAAGCCAAAGCTTCCATTCGACCTGCAATCGAAGGAACGCATATCGGTTACTTTAAAATGGGAGGGATGACCCAAGCACTTGGATGGGAAACTTTCGACTATCCAGCAAGATTAGAAACATTATTAGAAAGCAACTCTGACCGTGTGGTGATGCAATCAAACCCAGTTGAAAAAACACTGGTCAAATCAGGGGCAAGGGTGTTTCATAAAACGGGATCAACAAATGGTTTTGGAACCTATCTGATTTATATTCCTGCGGAAAAATTTGGCTTGGTCATGCTGATGAATAAAAGAATTGCAAATGCCGAGCGTATTCAAGCCGCTTATGAAGTATTGAATACCTTGAAACAGACATCTCATCCTTAACCTTTGTTGATTGTCGAAGTGAGGTACGCCATGTACCTCTCAGCGATTCAAAGCTTGTGCTGTCTCAGCGTCTTACCTGTAGTCATTTTTTTTAAAAAAAATACAGTAAATACAATTTTTAGACCAATAAAGTCAATATGATAAATATATTATTTGATAATCTAAAGCTTCCAATGCCACACTTTAGATCTATAGTTTAAATCGGTTTGCGTAGGCGATGCTTCACTTTTCAGAGATGAAAAGATGACAAAAATCTTTCGTTTAAAAGGGTTCTTGCGCTGCAAACAAAGCAGTGCTTTGTTTTTGCTCATATACCCCCGCTCAACATGGCGACATCCATGTCGCCTCACGATAGCAAGACTGTCTGTGAATCAAAAAAATACAAAAAACTGTTTATGCAAAACTTTCAAAAATCCATATAAAAAGCATATGCTTGTTTGAAGATAAATCACTTGTATGAATAATCAGGTGGTTTGACCATATCTAAGTTTGGTTACATAGACAAATGAAATGGCTGAACTTAGTCAAGAATAAAAACTTGGATCAGGAACTTTTCCTGTCAACACCCACTCCCCAACCTCTTGATATTTATAGTCGATTGGATCATGTAAAGTTTGTGTGCGTACATTTCGCCAAAAACGATCTAAATTCAATTGTGCTGTGGTTGCACGCGCACCCAAAACTTGAAAAATATTTTGGGTCACAAATAGTGAGCTATTCGTAGCAGCTATTTTTGCGGTCGCAATCGCGATTGACACCTGACCCCGTTGCTGTTCCGTTAAATCTTCACCAATATTCCAAGCCGCTTGCAATGCTTCAACTGCCTGCTCTGTCAGTAAGCGTACGCTTTGTAGCTGGACATAAAAATCAGCAAAATGCTTTTGGATATACGGATCATGTATCGCTTGCTCAGCCAAAGATTTTGACCATGCTTTTTGTGTTTGTATCGATTGTCGAGCGACTTCAAATGCACCTTCTGCGACACCTAGGAAAAGATGCACAAAAATCAATTGAGCAATCAGTGGACGTAAACTTGAATACGGCGTACTTAATGGTCCAGGATTTAAAAGCAACTCATCTTTATATACTTTCACTTGTTCAAAATGGCTAGTTCCACTGTCTGTCTGACGTTGTCCCATATTGTTCCAATCCCCTAAAAAGCTTACTCCTTCTCGTTGGGTTGGAATCACAGCAATCAGTAACTGATCTGCATCATTAAAACCAGAACATAGTAAAATATCTGAGTCTATGGAACCTGAACAGAAACTTTTATCACCATGAAAAATAAATTCATTTTCAGACACTTGTTGAACAGTAGTTCGTTTATCTAAAGGGTTGAGCGTATTCCCCCAAAATAAATGTTGTTGCACAGTTTGCTCAAACCATTGCTGATACTGCTCAGGTTGAGCAAAGAGCTGAACGGTGGCGATCAATAAATGATGAAAAGCATAGACATGTGCTAAGGAACTATCCACTTGAGCAATGGTTTGAACTGTCTGAAAAATTGTCTTCCAATCTGCGCCTTGCCCACCATATTGTTGTGGAATAGCCAGGCTCAATAAACCACTTTTGCGGATCAAATCACGTTCAAACTTCGGATTGCCTCCTGCTTTGTCTCGCTCAGCTGCTGTTTGTGCAAATTGCTTTGCCAGTTCTTTTGCAATATCCAAAGCCGAAAGATTTAAAGCAGATTGTGGTGCATTCATCATTTTAACTCTTATATCCAATTTATTGAGCTTAGCAGATCAAGCAAGATGACCTTATCACAATGCTTGCGTTACTTATTCGATCCTTTGAAAATAACACTTAAAAAATACCGCCAGTATTGAGCTGACGGTATCAAACTTTAGCCTAACCAAAAGCTACTCGCGAGCTTGATCAAGTGTGAGCTTTGACTTCTGTAATCAATTGATCCACTACACTTGGATCCGCCAAAGTCGAAGTATCGCCTAAACTGTCTAATTCATTGGCAGCAATTTTTCTTAAAATCCGACGCATAATCTTACCTGAACGGGTCTTTGGTAAAGCTGGTGCCCAATAAATGGCATCTGGTGTTGCGACAGGTCCCAATACTTTACGAACCCAATTGACCAGTTCTTTACGCAATTCTTCTGTTTCAGCCTCGCCCGCTTGTAAGGTGACATAAGCTGCAATTCCTTGCCCCTTGATCTCATGGGGCATACCTACTACGGCAGATTCAGCAACTTTTTCATGCGCTACCAATGCACTTTCAATTTCAGCCGTACCTAAACGATGACCTGAAACATTCAATACATCATCGACGCGCCCAGTAATCCAGTAATAACCATCTTTATCCCGTCGTGCACCATCACCTGTGAAATAACTTCCAGGATAGGTTGAGAAATAGGCTTCAATAAATCGCTCAGGATCTCCCCAAATGGTGCGCATTTGCCCCGGCCAAGAATCTTTGATAATCAAGTTCCCTTCAGCTTCTCCTTGCAGTTCCTGACCTTCTGCATCAACCAGCGCAGGTTGTATTCCAAATAAAGGACGTGTTGCAGAACCTGGTTTTAGTGCAGTTGCGCCTGGCAATGGTGAAATTAAAATTCCGCCTGTTTCGGTTTGCCACCATGTATCGACAATCGGACAACGGCTTTCACCCACTACGGTATAATACCAATTCCAAGCTTCAGGATTTATTGGTTCACCTACTGAGCCCAATAAACGCAAACTACTGCGGTCACTCTCACGAACGAATGCATCACCCTCACGCATCATGGCGCGAATTGCTGTCGGTGCTGTATAAAGAATCGTAATATTATGCTTATCGACAATATGTCCAGTACGTGCCCAAGTTGGATATTGTGGAATCCCTTCAGACATTACTGTGGTAGTACCGTTAGAGAGTGGTCCATAAAGCACATAAGAATGCCCTGTAATCCATCCAACATCAGCAGTGCACCAAAACACATCATCTTGCTTAATATCAAATACTTCTCTAAAGGTTGAATTCACATAAGTCAGATAACCCCCTGTAGTATGTAAAACACCTTTCGGTTTTCCTGTGGAACCTGAAGTATATAAGATAAATAAAGGATCTTCGGCGTTCATGGCTTCTGGCGGGCAGATGTCTGTCACCGTCATAATTTCCATGTGATACCACAAATCACGTCCCTCTTTCATCTGAATAGGGTGCCCAGTACGATGGACGACAATCATTTTTTCAACAGAACTGGTCCCCGCAAAAGTCAAGGCAGCATCCACATTTTCTTTCAATGGAATAGTTTTTCCGCCACGCATTCCCTGATCAGCGGTAATGACTAATTTGGCTTGACTGTCATCAATTCGGCTGGCAAGAGAGTCAGGAGAGAATCCTCCAAAAACCACACAATGCACCGCTCCTATACGTGCACATGCCAACATCGCGATTGCAGCTTCGGGAATCATCGGCATATACAAAATGACCCGATCACCTTTGGTTATCCCATTTTTTTTCAATACATTGGCAAAACGACAGACTTCATCATGCAGCTCTTCAAAAGAAATAATTTTATGTCGTGATGGATGGTCACCTTCCCAGATGATTGCAGGTTTAAGTGGATGCTCTTTGAGGTGACGATCTAAACAGTTGGCACTGACATTCAATTCACCATCCGCAAACCATTCAATCTTAAAATGATCTTTGTCAAAACTGGTATTTTTAACTTGAGTAAATGGTTTGATCCAATCCAGTTTTTTTGCTGCTTCTGCCCAAAACTCGTCTGGATGCTCCACTGACTGTTGATAACGGTCAAAATACTCTTGTTCATTGGTTCTTGCGGTTTTTACAAATTGTTCTGGAACTGGATATATTTCGTTCATATTCTGCTTCCTTGATCTGTCATCTCATCACGAGATGTATGCCTACGTTATTGATTTTATTTGCTGCATGTGTTCAGTATTACGATAGCGCATTTTGATTAACAATTGTGCTTTGGTCGTAGACACAGGGGTCACTTTAACCATCGGAAAATGTTAAGTCATTTGCCAAAACATTCGAATTTTCAATATCTATGTCGCTTTTTTGATCTTATAATTTGTGGTGATAAGTGCATATGGTTTTTTTCAGAAAAAAACATTTCCTTACTGAATTTCTTCAACTGGACACAATCATCATGCAAACACAAGAATCCTCTTCATTTTTCTCAAAACAGGTCATACCACAAACTGATCATCCACTATCGATACACGGTCGTTTTAATCGTTTGAGTTATATTGCTTGGTTCGGGATCTTACAGCTGTTTTTTACTTTTGCACTGTTGAGTCTAAGTGTGATGCTGGGAATTTTGAATTTGGATTCAATGCATTTCAGCCAACATGCCATCCATTCTCTTTCTACACTCAGTCAAATGAGTTATATCTTATTGAGCTGCACATATTTATATTTCATGTTCGTGGTGGTGATTCGTCGACTTCATGATCGCAATAAATCAGGTTGGTGGATAGTGCTGTGTTTGATTCCAATCATACAGTTTTTTATGGCATTTTATTTGCTCTTTGCACGTGGTTGCATCAAAGCCAACCGTTTCGGTCATCCCCGCCCATCTGCATTCATTGAAAAATTACTCGCTTGGTTGATGATCATTAGTTTTGTGATTGGATTATTTGCATCCACCAGTATCGTGTCTTTTATGGTAGGTACAGGAGAAATTGGCAGTCCCCCTACGATCATTCAAAAGAGTACTGAATATTTTTAAAGCGGATTGACTTTGCAATCAACTTTATCAATGCTGGTAAAATTCTCATCAATATTATTTTATTTTTCGGTTATACGAAAAACTGTAATCAAGGCTTAACTTCTTTAAAATTTCAGGCAAAATATGCCAATTATTTTATTGGACATCATTGTGGCTGAAGATGCAAATGCATTGAGTACCGTTGCGCAAGACACGACTCAATTGATTAGTTCTGCAGGTGAAAAAACTGCGCAAACGGTAATTCAACATACCGAAAAATATAAAGATGCATACACAACCATTGATAAATTTGTAGATGGTTTTTGGGAGCGTATGCCTTATTTATGTATTGCGTTGATTGTCATCACCATTTTTTGGTTATTGTCTAAGCTGTTTAAATTCTTTGTTCGTCGAACACTCGAAAATCGTACCTATACACGCCAAAATTTAGTTTTAGTATTGAACCGTGTAGGCAGTACAGCGATTATATTTTTTGGTTTTTTAATTGCCATGGTCATCGCAATTCCTGGTTTTACGCCCGGTCAATTGATGAGTGCCTTGGGGATTGGTTCGGTTGCGATTGGTTTCGCCTTTAAAGATATTTTCCAAAATCTACTTTCAGGTATTTTAATTCTTTTAGGTGAACCGTTTAAAATTGGCGATGACATTATCGTAAATAACATGGAAGGTACAGTTGAAGATATTCAAATCCGTGCGACCTTCTTACGTTCACCAGATGGTCGCCGTATTGTGATTCCAAACGCAACGGTTTATACCAGCGCAGTCACGGTCAATACGGCTTATCAGCGTCGTCGCTGTGAATTTGTAGTCGGTATTGGCTATGAAGATGATGTACAAAAGGCGAAGGATATTATCCTTAAATTACTGGATAAAGATCAGCGTATCCTGAGCCAACCGGGCTTTACAGTTAATGTATCTGCTTTAGCTGATTTCTCAGTCAATTTAACAGTTCGTTGGTGGGTAGACACCACTCAGGTTGTCACTGCTGCATCGATCAGTCAAATTCAAGAAAATGTACTTGAAGCCTTTGCAGAAAATAATATTTCTATCCCTTACCCAGTTCAGGAAGTCAAAGTATATCGTGGCGATCCATCTAGCGATGATCTCGAATCAGCTCGTGCTAAATAAGCGTCCAATGACATAAGGAATCGCAGTTTCAGTACGAAGAATGCGGTTGCCTAAGCTAACAGCTTGGCAACCGTTTTTAATGAGTAAATCAATTTCATAGGGAATAAAACCGCCCTCTGGACCAATAATTACAGTACATGCATGTTCAATCGCAAAAGGCATCTGCTGTTCGATATAAGGATGTGCCACATAAGCTGGGCTGTGTCCGTGAATCAACTGTGGTAAAACATCTTCCACAAAGGGCTTAAAGCGTTTATATAATTCTATTTTTGGGGCAATGGTATCCCCAGCTTGCTCCAACCCCAACGTTATGTAGTGTTCAAGTTGTTGTAAAAAAGGCGTTTGCCAATAGCTTTTATCGACGCGATAACTATGTATAAGTATAATTTGCTGCACGCCCATTGTGACTGCATCCATAATCAAACGCCGCAATACTTTCGGACGTGGTAGAGCGACAATCAAAGTCATGGGTAATTTTGCAGGAATGACTTCTTTTTGAATCGGTCTAATTAAAATCTCTTGTTCAGAAATAGCAATGATTTCCGTTAAATAGCGATCTCCATCTCGAACACCTACTTTCAATGTATCCCCAACCTTGACTGCGAGATGGCGATGTAAATGTTCAAGTTGTCGATTGGAACTGATTTTCCAAATATCGGACTGCGTTTGACGAGGGTCGAGAAGAACAATGTTCATAATAAAGTCTGGTTCATTTGGCTTGATGCATTGCAGCTTTTACAACAGCGGATTTCACAACAATACCGAATTATAGATAGCGATCAATCACGGCAATATGTTTCTGTAAAGAACCTTTATTACGGTTCAATACTTCAACCGCATGCTGACTCAACAGTTGGGCAAAATCCTGATCTTCCAAGCAGCGAACCAATAGCGCAACAACCTCATCGACTGTTTGTCCAACCTTTACAGCATTCGCTTGTAAAAACTCATCCACGATCGCCTGAAAATTAAAATAACGTGGTCCAATCACAGTAGGAACATCTAAAACCATTGGTTCCAAAATATTATGACCACCCCCCGGTTCATTTAATGAGCCACCAACAAAACACGCTTGGCTCAAGGCATACCACAACCACATTTCGCCCATGCTATCGGCTAAATAAACTTGCGTATCCGTTTGGATTGTCTGTTCTAAACTACGACGGTGAGTGATTAAATCTAAGTTTTGCGCTGTCGAAAAAACATCATCAAAGCGTTCGGGATGACGGGGTACAACGATCAATACCCAGTCTGGATAACGTTCTAAGTATGGCTTAAATGCCATCAGTAGTTTTTCTTCTTCAGGTGCATGCGTGCTGGCGATGGTTATAATTTTTCGATCACTCAAATGCCAATCATGTTGAAGCTGCTCAGCCTGTTGTAAAAATTGCACTGGTGCAGAAATATCGAATTTAATACTTCCAACCACTTCTGTTTTAACTTGCTGAATACCTAAATCAACAAAACGCTGTTGAGTTGCCCGATCCTGTGCCAATAAATAATCCATTTTTTGTAGCATCGGTAAAGTCAGACTTGGTGCTTTGGCATAACCTTTGGCTGACTTTTCTGAAAGTCTGGCATTGACCAAAATGCACGGTACTTTAAATTGTTGGCTTTGATCAATCAGATTAGGCCAAAGTTCTGTTTCAACTAAAATCAGCAGTTTTGGCTGGTATTTTTGATAAAAATCAGTAATCAGATGCTTCTGATCCGCAGGTAAATATACCGCTTGAAAAAGCGACTGATACGGTGCTTTTAAAAATAATGATTTTGAGCGCGCTTGTCCTGTTTTTGTTGTATTGGTCACTAAAACAGCGTGACCTGCTTTTAGATAATGCTCAATTAACGGTTGTGCTGCATTGGTTTCACCTACAGAGACACAGTGAAACCAAATTGCATGTTGATTTTTTACTGATTGAAATGGACCAAAACGTTCGAGACATTCTTGTTGGTATTCCGCCATATTTTGTGCACGCTTTTTAATTCGCCAACGATACAAAGGTTTGACGATTGCAAGTGCTGCGTTATACCAGAAAGGAGTAGCCAAACAGAATGCCTCTATACAAATCAATGGGCAAATATAACAGAGCATTATTCAGTTGTTAATGAATAATATTTAACGATTTGTTGTCACGGCACTGGAAAACTTTTTGCTAAAGCCAAGAGATGTAATCCATTAGTACAAAAGCATGCTTTGTTTAGCTAATCAGAAATGAAATCTGATCGAAATTTTATGGGTTGAAGCATAGATATTTATACTACAACCCAATCTGATCTTTTGCGATTGCGATATGAACGAGATCCTATGATGCAAAGCTTTGCATATTTTAGCTACATGAAGTCAGCTACATACGCTCTAGTAAAAAAATCGTTTTAGCACATAAAACAACAATGCGATTAAGCTAAAGCTGGATAATCAATATAGCCTTCTGCTGTTTGCGAACCAATCATATTTTCAAACACCAATTCATTCAAAGGTGCATCCTGAACCAGGCGCTCAAACAAATCAGGGTTGGCAATATACGCCTTACCAAATGACACAGCATCTGCCTGACCAGATGCTAGTAATTGAATCGCATCTTCACGACTTAAACGCATATTGGCAATATACGGTACGCCACCTGAACGCTGCTTCATATATTGACTGATACTGTCTTCAGCCAAATACTCACGGGTAAAGAAAAATGCAATTTTACGCTGACCAAGTTGCTCAAGTGCATAACCAAAAGTTTCACGTGGATCAGCATCACCCATATCATGTTCATCGCCACGCGGTGCGAGATGCACACCAACACGACCTGCGCCCCATACTTCGATTAAAGCGTCTACTACTTCGAGTAAAAAGCGGGCGCGATTTTCTACCGAACCACCATATTCATCCTCACGATGATTGGTTGAACTTTGTAAGAATTGATCGATCAAATAACCATTGGCTGCATGTAATTCCACACCATCAAAACCTGCTTGTTTGGCTTTGATTGCAGCTTGTTTATATTGTTCCGTAATGCTGTGAATTTCAGAAATTTCTAAAGTACGTGGAATCACATAGTCACGTTTAGGACGTAGTAGACTGACCTGACCTGCTTGCTGAATCGAACTCGCAGATACAGGGGTTTCACCATTGAGTAAATCTGGATGTGAAACACGACCAACATGCCATAACTGCGCCACAATTAACCCACCTCGATCATGCACTGCTTGAGTCACAGGTTTCCATCCTGCTACCTGTGCTTCAGTAAATAATCCAGGGGTATTGAGATAGCCATTGGCTTCTTCTGAAATGACAGTAGCTTCAGAAATGATTAAACCTGCACTAGCACGTTGTGCATAGTATTCAACCATCATTGCTGTAGGTACACGATCAGCGGTGGCACGGCTACGCGTTAATGGAGCCATCACCACACGATTTTTGAGATGTAAATCGCCAAGTACAAGGGGAGAATTGAGTTCAGCCATATTTGCCTCATCACTCGCTGTCCCAAATTTGAGACCTTAAAGCGAGTTTTGTAGATAATCAATATATTGCTGAATGAGCGCTTCATTGCGTGAAAAGTATGACCACTGACCATATTTTTCTGCCTGAATTAATCCTGACTGTTGTAAAACAGACAAATGATTTGACATGGTAGATTGAGAGACATTACCGAGTCTTTCGATATTCCCTGCACACACACCACGCCCAAAGCCACCGCACTGCTCTTCTGACAAATATTGTTGTGGGTTTTTAAGCCACTCCAAAATCTGACGTCGAGTCGGATTCGCCAATGCTTTAGAAATTAAATCAATATCCATCTTAGACACATTCAATTCAGAGCAAAGCTCCATTCAGCATCTTTGCATTTAATATATCGCATTTTTTCGATTTTAATATCGATTTTTTTAGATATATTTCAAAAATACAGATAAAGCTTTGCTTTTGTTAAAATTTTAAATTAAAGACCTTGTTTTAAACTGGCTTCAATAAATTTATCCAGATCACCATCCAATACTGCACCGGTATTTGAGTTTTCTACGCCTGTACGTAAGTCTTTAATACGAGAGTCATCCAATACATATGAACGAATCTGACTTCCCCAACCGATATCCGATTTGGAATCTTCAAGCGCTTGAGCTGCCTCATTACGTTTACTCATTTCCAATTCGTATAATTTGGCACGTAATTGTTTCCAAGCATGGTCACGGTTGGCATGTTGTGAACGTTGGTTCTGACAAGCCACCACAATTCCTGTTGGTGCATGAGTTAAACGGACGGCTGAGTCTGTTTTGTTAATGTGCTGACCACCCGCACCTGATGCACGGTAGGTATCTGTACGCACGTCAGCAGGATTAATATCAATTTCAATATTATCGTCAACTTCAGGTGAAACAAATACCGCTGAGAATGAGGTGTGACGTCGGTTACCAGAGTCAAATGGTGACTTACGGACTAAACGGTGCACACCTGATTCGGTACGTAACCAACCATATGCATACTCACCTTCTACACGGATTGTTGCTGATTTGATACCCGCAATATCACCATCAGATTCTTCCATCAACTCTGCTTTAAAGCCATGACGTTCAATCCAACGCATATACATACGTAACAGCATAGAAGCCCAATCTTGCGCTTCGGTACCACCAGAACCTGCTTGGATTTCTACATAGCAAGGATTCGGATCCATTGGATTACTAAACATACGACGGAATTCAAGTTTTGCCAACTCTTCTTCAGCCGAGCTCAATTCAGCTTGTACATCAGCCAATAAGCTTTCATCATCTGCTTCAACTGCTAGATCAAGCATAGCTTGGGCATCATCTAACTGCGTTGCCAAACCTTCTAATACATTGATGACGTTTTCAAGCTCGCCTTTTTCTTTCGCCATAGCTTGTGCACGGCTTTGATCATTCCAGATCGCAGGATCTTCTAACTCGCGGAGAACCTCTTCTAAACGCTCTTTCTTTAGATCGTAGTCAAAGATACCCCCGTAGTGTTAGACCACGGTCATTTAAGTCTTTTAGCTGAACTAGATAAGGATTAATTTCCACGAGTTTTAATCTCACATTTGACGTCTTTTAATTCGCAGGCATTCTACCACAGAGTACAAAAAGTTGAGATATGGCTTTTTATAGTTCCATATAAAGCTCAATAATGCTCTTCAAACATGAGGGAAATAAATTAATCTTCACAATCTCTTTAATCACTTTGTAACCGTCGATTATGGTGTTCAAAAATGATACTACTGATAAATTAATTAAGAGCTCGTTAATGCCTACATACTTTTTTATTACAAAGTATGTCCATCACTTACCCAAAGCCTACCAATATCCACATTATCTACACAGTTTTAATAAAACAAAACACAATATTTAAGTCATATTTATCATATATTTAATATTAATTATTTACATATACTCACTATTGTTACAGTCTCGTTACCATCACATGGTTGACGATTTTTGAATTTAACCTAGACTCAAAATTGTAACTAAACATGTATAAATCAATTCTTCTTCATAGGGGGCAAATTCCATGAAAAAATTAGCAATTGCATCTGCAATCTTTTCCGTAGCCGCTTTAACTGGCACTGCACATGCTTACCAAGCAGAAGTAGGTGGTTCTTATACTTATAATGATTGGGACAACTCTGATGCTACTCATAACTTCGGTGTAGATGGTACTTATTACTTTAAACCAGTACAAACACGTAACTCACCGTTGAATGAAGCTGCATTTTTAGATCGTGCAAGTAATGTAAAAGCCAATGTAGAATATGCAAAAAACAGCGGTGTAAAAGACAGCCAATACGGTGCTGGTCTTGAATACTTCGTACCAAACTCTGACTTCTATGTAAGTGGTCGTATTGGTCGTGACGAACATGAAGTCGATCGTACAGACATCGACAATAAAGTAACAACTTACGGTGCTGAAGTGGGTTATTTACCTGCACCAGGTTTATTACTTGCTTTGGGTGTAACGGGTTATGACGTTAAAAACGGTGATGACGGCGCAGACCCAACTGTACGTGCTAAATATGTAACTAAAGTGGGTCAATATGATGCTAACTTTGAAGCATTTGGCGCATTCGGTGATTTAGACGAATATAAAGTACGTGGTGACTTATATTTAGATAAAACTTTAAGTGTTGGTGCTGATTACTATAACAATGATCTTACGAAACGTGATGAATGGGGTATTTCTGCGAAGAAATTCTTCAATCAAAACGTAAGCTTAGAAGGTCGTGTTGGTTTCGGTGATGACTACAACACTTATGGCGTTCGTGCGGGATACCGTTTCTAAGTTAAAATCCAAGATGACATTAAAAGCCAGTCACTTGACTGGCTTTTTTGTGTTTGTTTAATACTGTTAATTATATTTAGTACTTAAAAGTTGTCTTCATCAAAACGATCTTGATCTATCTTATAAATATAAAAACTTCTTTCAATCTGAACACCTAAACCGAATTCAATCATTAATGATGTCAATTTATCACCATCAATTAAAACAATTCCGGATTTCTTTGCAGACTCAATAGCCTCTCGGCTAAAACTTGATGTAGTAATAAATACCCCCTTTTTGGCAACTTGATCTGCTAAAGCGCCTTTGAATTGTTGAATATCTGGTCGCCCAACAGTATTCTCCCAACGTTTGGCTTGAACATAAATTTTGTCTAGACCTAAGCGGTCCTCGCTTATAATCCCGTCAATCCCTCCATCACTTGTTTTACCAATTGCTTGAGCCGCATCTTGATGTGAACCGCCATATCCCATTGCAACAAGTAAATCGACAACTAATCTTTCAAAAAATTGAGGTGAGTTATTTTTAACCAAAGTAAGTAGATCTATTTTTAAATCATTCTTTAATAGGTTAGATTGTTGAGTGATTATTTCTGGCGGAGTCAACTCGTCCGAACTTAAATTTATTTCCTCAACATTCTCTTTTCTTAGTTCTTTTTGAGCTTTTAAATTTACTTTTCTAAACTCATTAAATGAATCAAATTGAGATAGATATTTACGATCTAGTTTTTTAAGATTTTTAAGATCTATGCCTCTACCGAGATTAGACAACTTAAAATGCGCTCTTTGTGGATAATCAATAAATCCTGCTTTTTTTAAATATGTCTTTGCCCATTGTAATCTATAAAAAATAACATTCCGCCCATCTTCCATTGTTTCATTTATTTCTTCTTCTGAACAATGTAATTCAAGAATGAGTGCGTCATATGCTTCTTTTAAGCTATAAGTCACATCATTTAGCTGCATAACTTTAAGTAATGGCAACATCAAATCGTAGTGGGTATACATAATTACTCTAATACATTTTTCATTTTTTTAATTATATTAAAAAAAGCGCCTAAGCGCTCTTTTTAAAAGTCATTTCTCGAACCCACTAAAAGCATAGCCCTTGGCATAAAATCAACAAGAAGCTTTGCTTTTAGAAAGCTCCTGCTGCCGCGAGCACAGCACTTGGCGTAATTCAGGCAAGAAGCTTCGCTTTTAGAAAGCCCCTGCTGCCGCGGGCACAGCCCTTAGCGTAATTCAGGCAAGAAGCTTCGCTTCTTGAAACCCCTGAATTACTCCCATTCAATTGTTGCTGGTGGCTTAGAGGATACGTCATAAACAACACGAGAAACATCTTTAATTTCATTCATGATACGTGTCGAGATTTTATCCACCAACTCATACGGCAAGTGAGCAAAACGAGCCGTCATAAAGTCAACAGTTTCAACCGCACGCAGCGCAATGACCCAAGCATAACGACGACCGTCACCCACCACACCCACTGATTTGACAGGTTGGAATACAGCGAAAGCTTGCGCAGTTTTGTCATACCAACCACTTGCACGAAGCTCTTGCATAAAGATGTCATCTGCAAGGCGAAGAATATCAGCATATTCTTTCTTCACTTCACCCAGAATACGAACACCTAAACCTGGACCTGGGAATGGGTGACGATACAGCATTTCATGTGGTAAGCCTAAAGTTGTGCCTAAACGACGCACTTCATCTTTAAACAAATCACGAATTGGCTCAACCAACTCGAATGCCAAGTCTTCTGGCAAACCACCTACGTTATGGTGTGATTTAATCACATGCGCCTTACCATTTTTAGTTGCCGCAGACTCAATCACGTCAGGATAAATCGTACCTTGCGCAAGGAAGTTTACACCATCAAGTTTACGTGCTTCTTCTGCAAATACTTCGATGAATTCACGACCAATAATTTTACGTTTTTTCTCTGGATCAACTTCACCTGCAAGCGCAGATAAGAAGCGATTTTCAGCATCCGCACGAATCACACGAATACCCATGTTTTTCGCGAACATATCCATCACTTGCTGACCTTCATTTAAACGAAGTAAACCGTTGTCAACAAATACACATGTCAATTGATCACCAATTGCTTTATGAAGCAATGCAGCAACAACTGAAGAATCCACACCACCAGAAAGACCTAAAAGAACTTTTTGATCACCAATTTGCTCACGTAATTGTTCAACACGTAAGTCGATGATATTTTCAGAGTTCCAAAGATTACGGCAACCACAGATTCCATGTACGAAGTTAGACAATAACTCAGCACCTTTAGCGGTATGAGTAACTTCTGGGTGGAATTGCACACCATAAAAACGACGAGTTTCATCACTCACCGCTGCAAACGGGCAACTTGGTGTACTTGCAGTCACTTTAAAGCCTTCAGGGATTGCTGAAACTTTATCGCCATGGCTCATCCAGACATTGAGTTTGTCTTCGCCATCGTTTAAATCGCCAAGCAGTTGGTCACGAACCAAGACATCAACGGCAGCATAACCAAACTCATGTACTGTACCTGGTTCTACTTTACCGCCAAGCTGTTCAGACATGGTTTGTAAACCATAGCAAATACCCAATACAGGTACGCCTAACTCGAATACACATTTTGGCGCACGTGGACTACCTTCCTCATGCACACTCTCTGGACCACCCGACAAGATAATACCATTTGGATTAAAGGCACGAATGTCTTCTTCAGACATATCAAAAGCATACATTTCAGAATATACACCAGCTTCACGTACACGGCGTGCAATAAGCTGGCTATATTGAGAACCGAAATCCAAGATAAGGATACGATCTTCAGTAATTTGAGTATTGGTAGTCATGAGTCAACAACTATGCAGGCAAACGAATATAAGCGCCATATTCTATCATTTTTATAAGCTGTACGCACTCCATTCAAGCAAGTTCGCAATCTTTCTAAAAAATCATTTTAAATAATCAACTTATAGATTCATTTTCCGTTTAATGATTTCGATCAATTCGGTTGGTGTCATACATCGATTTAAAAAACTTTCTAAACAACCTTCATTCGTCACTTCTCTAAAAAAAACCTCATGATCTGTGCCGAATAGGGTGGGATTTTCAGGACAGGGATCTGAGGCACAAATATATAAATGATCAGGAAAACTATAGCGGTAAAATAGTTGTAAAAGCTCAGGTTTTGGATTTTGAGTCAGTTGGATGATTGCGTTGAGATCAACGTTATCGTCTAAAAAGTCATCATTCCATTCTTTAAAATCAGCCGTGCCTTCTTTATAAGGAGTAAAGAGTATGGGTTGCCAAAAGCTTTGCCCTCGTCCTTCTTCAGTCAGTTGATAATATTCTTGAATCAGTTGAGTGAAAAAGGCATCAGGATTTTTATCGAGTTCGGCTTGATGTTGATCGATATATTCACCTAGACCATAAATAGGTTCTTGATCATCCGCTGTTGCCCAAGGCGTATCTTGAGGTCGTTCATATAAAACGCTATTGAAACGAATAGCGCATAAGTCATCTATCCACGATACTCCTTTGATCTGGTCAATATTACCACCAAGCGCTTGTATTCTTTCTAAGATTTCTTTTTTCATTGTGCAAGCTTAAATAAGGTCTTTGACATAGCATAAACCGATTCATTTGTTTGAATAAACCAAAATCAAAACACAAAAAAGCCAGAGATTGATCTGGCTTGTTTGCATGTTCAGTTTTATTTTTCAATGGCATGATCAATACTGAAACGCCCTGCTCCATGAAGCATTAAGAAAAATAGACCACCCGCCATTGCAAAGTTTTTCATAAAGTTAATTGCATCTGTTTCACCACCGTGGAATAAGAAAGCCGTAATCAAACTAAAAACACCTAAACCAAATGCAGCAAATCGTGCTTGAAAACCAAATAACAACGCTAAACCACCACCAAACTCAACCAAAATTGTTAAAGGCAACATTGCACCCGGTACACCCATAGATTCCATATAACCGACTGTTGCACTATATGCTGTGATTTTTCCCCAGCCTGCCACAAGGAAAATATAAGCCATTAAGATTCGAGCAACCAATGCAATGAATGCATTCGTACTTGGCTGATTTACAATATTTTTAACTACAACATTTGGATTAAACATGAGAACACCTAAATTTGTATTTCGTTTTGAAGATGGATATATATTAGTCAGTAAAAATTTTCAGATCGATACCTAAATTTTAAACTTATCGTTTCAAATTAAGAACAATGATAAATTTAAATATTTACTTTTTAATACTGACTTTCATAACTCACACTGCTAGGATTTGTGCACCAATTCGCATAGTTTTTGCCTTATGGATCTGATTGATTTTATTTTGCATATAGATGAGCACCTTTTTGAATTTATTAAAAATTACGGTGTTTGGGTATATGGAATCTTATTCCTGATTATTTTCGTTGAAACAGGTCTAGTGGTCATGCCCTTTTTACCTGGGGACAGCTTACTCTTTGCAGCGGGTGCTTTAGCTGCATCTACAGGTGCAATGGATCCAACCGTTTTAATTGTACTGTTATTTATTGCCGCCGTTCTTGGTGATACTTTAAATTACCATATTGGCAAGTATATTGGTCCACGTGTTTTCGAAATTGATTCAAAATTTATCAATAAAGAACATTTGCTTAAAACCTCACAGTTTTTCGAAAAGCATGGTGGAAAAACCATTATTTTTGCTCGTTTTATTCCTTTTGCCCGTACATTTGCGCCCTTTGTGGCAGGTGCAGGAAGTATGAATTATAAATACTTTCTCACTTATAATGTTGTTGGTGGAATTTGCTGGGTCGGTTCTTTTGTTACTGCTGGTTATTTATTTGGAAATATTCAATTTATTAAAGACCATTTTACTCATTTGATTTTTTTAATTATTATTTTAAGCGTACTCCCTGGCATCATTGGCTATATCCGTAATAAGTTTTTTAACAAACATAAACTGCCAGACAATGAATAAATGACTCGCAAAAGATTCATATAACAACACAGCCGATTTTTAAATCGGCTGTGTTGCTTCTGTTTAAAGTGTTTATTTTTTTACTTGCTGACGTTTAGGCACATAAGGACAGTTTTTAAATTGAGCTGCTTGTGAAAGCGCATCTTGCTCACCATAGAGGCGAGATAGTTCAGTATTTTTGGTGTTTGAAGATTGTCCCAGATTCACCGAGATACTTGGACCAATTCCCCAACCCCAGCCACCGCTGCCCCAACCACCACCAACACCTAAACCAACTCCAACACCTGTGCGTTTTGCTGATTGAACGCCATTATTGATATATTGTTGAATGCGGTTAAATTCTGTTGCCAGTTGCATACAGTTCATGGATTGATACTGCGTTGGTGACACATAGGTCGGCTTCACCGTCGTCGCACATGCAGATACAAGTACCGTCGTTAAGGTAACAACAGCTAATTTAGCAGAAGTCATTTTTAATGATTTCATTACAATCTCGAAATTATTTTTTATCAATCTCATTGAACAATGATTGATAGGCTTGAGTCAATTTATGATCTGTAGCCAAATGAATTAATGGTAGATTTTTATGATGTGACTCTTTCATTAACACGGATGGTGGCAACATATTTTCTAAAACAGGCAAGCCTTCATCTTTGAGTTGCTGGACCACTTCACGCGGTAATTTGGCTTGTGCCTGATATTGATTCACCACAATACCTTCAATTTCAAGGCGATCATTATGGTCATCTTGTGTTTCAATAACATTTTCAATCAAAGTTTGTAATGCTCGTTTTGAGAATACATCACAATCAAATGGAATCAATACGCGATCTGCCGAAATCAACGCAGACAAGGTAAAGAAGTTAAATGCCGGAGGTGTATCAATATAAATACGCTCATATTGATCAGACAAAGTTTGAATAGCATCACGCAGTTTATAAATCTTATGCTTTGATTCTAAAGCATGCTCTAATTCACCCAAACTCGGACTCGCTGGCAATACATCTAAATCTTTAAAGGGTGAGCGATGAATGTATTGTTCAAAGCCCTTATTCTTTGTTTTGAGAAGTGTGCCCAGTGCATTACCAATCAGACCTTTTTGCTGATTATTCCCCAGCACATCATTAAAGAAGTTTTCAATATTGGGTTCTAAAGCTGTCTTTTCCGCAGAATAGGTTGCATCGTCGCCTAACAAATATTGGCTTGAGTTCGCTTGAGGATCTAAGTCGATCACCAGTGTTTTAAAACCTTGATAGGCACTAATGGCTGCGAGATTTACGGTAATACTTGATTTCCCTACACCGCCCTTTTGGTTAAACACCACACGAGTCAACATATCAATCCCCAATATCTCATTATTTTTAAACGTGTATACAGTTTAACCTAGACCTTATCCAAGTGTGAAATTCATGTCTGACAATCAACTAAAAACTGGTTTAATCATCACCAAGCTTAAGGTTGCAATCAACGCTACTGCTCCAATC
The DNA here is from genome assembly GCF_001005515.1 of Acinetobacter sp. Ag2. Classification (NCBI taxonomy): domain Bacteria; kingdom Pseudomonadati; phylum Pseudomonadota; class Gammaproteobacteria; order Moraxellales; family Moraxellaceae; genus Acinetobacter; species Acinetobacter sp. Ag2. The sequence goes on along the minus strand of NZ_LBNA01000048.1, from coordinate 100,036 downwards.
ACCATACCTGCACGGCGTTGAACCAAAAGCACCGAATCATCTTTTTTATAGGCTTTAATTTGTGATGAAAGAAAGACCATAAACAGCATGACTTTGGCATAAAACCACGGTTGTACTTTGAAATCATTAATGATTAACAAAGTGATGCCTGTGAGCACAATGATTGTCAATGAAAGATGCTGAAAGGCAACCAAGGCAACACGTCCTTTTGGACTTGGTTGTTGACCTTGCGTACCTACAAATAAAGTCACTGCACGTAAAATAAAAACCAGTATGAGTAAGACCACACTGCTCATGTGAATAATTTTAACGAATAGGTGTATATCCATCTTAAATCGTCCTAAGTCTTATGACTTAGGTGCATGTGCACATTCAGGGCTTGCAGGTGCTTGACCTTGCCATTCACTTGGGATGTAGGCATGAATCGCCAAAGCATGAATTTTTCCAGGGCTAAGGAGTTCTTGAGCCACTGCATAGACCTTTTGATGACGCTGTACCAAACGTAACCCAGCAAATTGCTCACTGACGATCACCACTTTAAAGTGTGATTCTTTACCCGGAAAATATCCACCATGACCCGAAGACTCATTGATCACTTCTAAATGAGATGGCTCAAGTTGATTTAACTGTTCAATCAATTGCTGTTCTAAACTCATGCGCTTTCCTTTTAGAGATGCCAACGGGTAGATTCCATAGTATAGCGGATTCTTGATACTTCTCCGTGACTAAAGCTCGACTTTTACAACCAGATTAGAATGTTTTAAATTGAATTTTGAATTTTTTTCATAAAAATGTCTTTATTTTATGCAATTAACCGTGAACCTTGCAGAAAAATCTTGACCCTATCATTTGTTGATGTATTATACACCGCATGCGGGAATAGCTCAGTTGGTAGAGCATAACCTTGCCAAGGTTGGGGTCGGGAGTTCGAGTCTCCTTTCCCGCTCAAAATTTTTTTATTCAGTTTTTTATTTAAAAAATTGGACAGACTCCGCGGGAATAGCTCAGTTGGTAGAGCATAACCTTGCCAAGGTTGGGGTCGGGAGTTCGAGTCTCCTTTCCCGCTCCAAAATTTTTTTATTCAGTTTTTTATTTAAAAAATTGGACAGACTCCGCGGGAATAGCTCAGTTGGTAGAGCATAACCTTGCCAAGGTTGGGGTCGGGAGTTCGAGTCTCCTTTCCCGCTCCAAATTCAAAAAGCCCTAATCGAAAGATCGGGGCTTTTTTATTGATTCTATTCAAAGTTTATTAAGTTATATCGTCAAACCGTTTAATTTCTCATACAGTAATGAAAGAATATTTGAAATAATCAATCCATAGAATCTACTAACAATTCCCTGCACTTACGTTTAACCCATATCTACGATTCTCTATTGGTTTAAATCAAGACTATTTCAATTAAAGCTCGATCATGAATTTTTGAGGGTCTACGAGGACATATACGCTTTTAACTCCAATACGTTTTCTCCAGCTTAAAATAGTATTTTTTATGAATTTCAAATTAAGTAACAACGACTCGAATAGAAAAACTTCCATCACACTTGGCTAAAACTGTCCATCTAAAATGTTCTGAATAACCTATAAAATCTAAGGTCTTAGATTTTATCTGTTTGACTACATTTCATTGTCAAAGTTGATTGGTTTCCAAGTCTCAATCAACCAGATAGATGTTGAGATGACATCTTTGCAGTCACCTGCATCAACAATGTTAATCTTATTTTTCAAGCTCTATTTTTTCTTTAAATACTGTCATATGCAGACTAAGCAAGCCAATAATTATTTTTCAGCAAGTGATTTGATTGGCTCCTTTGAGTTTTATCAAATTGGCTCTCGTTTGTCATTCATCTACGCGACATAGTAGAAACAGGAAATTCGTGTAGAGCGCGAGCCGAATTTAATATAACTGGCACAGTAGTTATTACATTAGAGCTGATATTTATATTAGACCTCTTGCGTTAGTCAAAATTTGAGCAGGGATAAGCTTGGATTTATAAGATATTGCATAAAGCCTAATGAGCACAAAACTACTTTCAAAAGCGCTCTAGTGTTCGAAAAATAAAGACAAATTGAAGGAATAAAGATGATCATTGACCCAACGAAAATCATTGATGATGAAACCACGTTACGGCGTGATTTGGCTGCTGCCTATCGTTTGGCTGCCATGTTTGGTTGGGAGGACACTTTATATACTCATTTTTCAGCTCGCCTCCCTAGTGAAGGGGAACCACGCTTTCTGATTAATCCATTTGGTCTAATGTTTGATGAGGTGTGTGCCAGTGATCTGATTGTGGTTGATTTACAAGGTAAAGTCATATCAGGACACTCTCCGTATAATCCAGCAGGATTTACTATTCATAGTGCCGTACACATGGCAAGAGAAGATGCACATTGTGTTATCCATACCCATACATTAGCAGGTATGGCAGTGGCTGCCAGTGAACAGGGGTTGTTGCCACTCAATCAGATCAGTCTTGAATATTACAATCGGGTTGGTTATCACGATTATGAAGGCGTCGCTTTTAATCTAGATGAGCGTAGTCGCCTCCAGACATCACTAGGCAATAATAGTGCCTTGATTCTACGTAGTCACGGTTTGTTATCAGTTGGAGCAACCGTTGCTGATGCTTTTCAGATCATGTACTACCTGAACCGTGCTTGTGAAATACAATTGGCCGCAAGTCAATTGGCAATACTTGGGCAGGTGCGACAGGTCGAACCTGCTTTATGTCAACATGTGAGTCAGCAATTTCAAGGTGTAGAACATGAGCGTCAAATTGTTTGGCAGGCGTGGTTACGTAAACTAGATCGTATAGATCCGTCATATAAGGATTAATCGAACATGGCAAGAATTGCTATTACCGATACAGGGGGACTTGACTTTACCCCAGGTATTGCTGTGTTGGATGCGGCTGGACATGACACGATTTTGCTTCATGAAGGAGAAGGTTTGCTTACACACTTGGCTGATTTGGAAGGGCTGATTGTCAGTTTTTGCCGTATTGATGCAAGTGTAATTGCAGCAGCCCCATTGTTGAAAGTAATTGTGACCACCACGACAGGGCTAGACCAGATTGACATGCATGCTGCAAAAGCAGCGGGCATTGCTGTTTTTTCACTGCCTAGTCCAGCCACTGAGGAGGTCGCAACACATGCATTGGCAGGCATACTGACGTTGTTAAGAGAAATTCCTGCTGCACGTGAGGCATCAAAGTGTTGGGATTTTAAAAAAATTCCAGCACCTCCACGAATCAGTGAACTCACACTTGCTGTTTACGGTATGGGGCGTATTGCTAGAGCATTGGTCACACTTGCCCTGCCATTATTTGGACGTGTTGTTGCCTATGATCCATATATACCCACTGAGGCATGGCCTATAACGGTTGGACGTGTTGATTCACTCAATGATCTTTTTCAGATTGCAGATGTGCTGACCTTACATGCGCCAGCTACATTGGAGAATCATCATATTGTGAATACGCGCACGATTGAGTTAATGCCTCAAGGTGCGTCGATCATTAATGTTGCACGTGGTGAATTGGTGGATACACAAGCACTCATTGCAGCTGTTCAGTCTGGAAGACTGCGTGGCGCATTTCTTGATGTCGTTGATCCAGAGCCTCCTGAAGCAGATGACCCTGTACTGCATGAACCAAGGATTGTGGTAACACCTCATTCAGCTTTTTTTAGTAAAGAAACTGAACTGGCTTATGTCATGCTTGCTGTTGAAAATCTACAGCAAATATTTGAATAAAAAAAGAAAAGGAAAATTTCTATGGGTATTGATATTGCGATTGTTGTTTTTTATCTTGTTGTAATGCTGATATTTGGCTTTTTAGGAAAAGCAAGGACCAAGAACAGTAGTGATTTTTTGGTCGCAGGTCGTCGTCTTGGTTTTGGGCTATATACAGGTACTATGGCGGCGGTCGTACTTGGCGGTGCATCCACCGTTGGTGGAGTTGGTCTTGGTTACAAGTTTGGTATTTCTGGTATGTGGCTCGTGGTCGCCATTGCTATTGGCATAATTTTGCTCAGCCTGTTTTTTGCCAGCCCAATCCAACGATTGCGCGTGTTTACGGTTGCCCAGATGCTACAATTACGATATGGCATTAATGGGACTGCGGCATCTGGTATTGTGATGGTGTTATACACACTAATGCTGACAGTCACCTCAACAATTGCATATGCAACCATCTTTAATGTGCTATTCGGTACGCCACAGTGGATTTCTGTGATGATTGGTGCTGTCATTGTCATGCTTTACTCTTCGATTGGCGGGATGTGGTCAATCACATTAACTGACATGGTGCAGTTCGTGCTTAAGACGATTGGCATATTTGTTTTATTGCTGCCATTTGCTTGGACTCAGGCTGGGGGTTACGATGGCATTATGGCAAAGCTAGGTCCAACAACTGGTGCGGCACATTTTGATATGGGTACCATAGGTATCGACACAATCATCACTTATTTTGTGATTTATTCGTTTGGTATGTTGATTGGTCAGGATATTTGGCAGCGTGTGTTCACAGCCCAGTCACCTAAAGTCGCTCGTTGGGGTGGTACTGTAGCAGGGGTTTATTGCTTGCTGTATGGGGTTGCTGGGGCTTTGATCGGGGTTGCAGCTTCTGTTTTGTTGCCAGATATTTCCGCGAAGAGCGATGTTTTTGCAGCTGTTGCTGAGAAGGTATTGCCTGTAGGATTATCGGGAATTGTACTAGCTGCGGCTCTCGCTGCGATGATGTCTACAGCTTCTGGCGCCTTAATTGCTTGTGCCACTGTGTCCAGAGCTGATGTGATGCCATTTTTTGGTCATTTGATGGGTCGAAAAAGTGAGTCTGGCGAGATTAATCCTGAACATGATATACGTGCCAATCGATTATATATCATTGGACTGGGCATGATTGCGACTATTATTTCAATGATGGTAAGTGATGTGGTGACTGCATTAACCATTGCCTATGATATTCTTGTGGGTGGTTTGCTCGTTGCAATTCTTGGTGGGTTTATATGGCAAAGAGCGACTGGGATTGGCGCCTTGGCTTCTATGGCTGTAGGTACGGTAGTGACACTTGCGACAATGATCTTTACCAATATATTGGCCAATGAACCAATCTATTTTGGTCTGCTGTCGAGTTTGGTGACCTATGTTGTAGTGAGCCTGATGAGCAAGCCTACCCCTGCTGAGGTGCTGAATACATGGCAAGACCGATTATCAGGTCGAGAGATTGCTATTTCAGATGATCTAATGAATGCAACAGAATCAATAAAAGTAGAACAAAAGCATTGAGCATTACCACCATATTAAAAATCATCATTGGAGTAAAAAAATGAGCAATAAACCATTTAACCAGCCTTTAAGTGGCAATGAAATGCCGCGTTGTGGCGGGATAGCCACAATGATGCGTTTGCCTATGCAAGTGAATGGTGAAGGGCTAGATGTGGCTTTCGTCGGTATTCCGTTTGATATAGGCACCTCTAATCGTCCTGGCTCCCGTCTGGGACCACGACAAATTCGTGATGAATCACGAATGTTGCGCCCTTATAACGTTAATACCTTTGCTGCTCCTTTTGAAAGTTTACAAGTGGCAGATATTGGTGATGTGCCAATCAATACGTTTAACCTGCTGAAAAGCATAGATATCATTGAGTCATTTTATCAAGAAAACATTCTAAAATACGACTGCAAACCAATCACCTTGGGTGGTGATCATACCATTGTATTGCCTATCTTGCGTGCTATTAGCAAAAAGTATGGACCAGTGGCAGTTGTACATATCGATGCACATGCTGATGTGAATGACGAAATGTTTGGTGAAAAAATTGCACATGGCACACCATTTAGGCGCGCCGTGGAAGAAGGCTTGTTAATCAACGACAAAGTATTTCAGATTGGATTACGTGGCACTGGCTATAGCGCTGATGAATTCAAGTGGTCTATTGATCAAGGCTTTACTGTTATTCCAGCTGATCAATGCTGGTATAAATCATTAGCACCAGTAATGGAAAAGATTCGTGCCAAAATTGGTGATAGTCCATTGTATTTAAGCTTCGATATAGATGGTATTGATCCTGCATATGCCCCAGGTACAGGAACTGTTGAAATTGCAGGACTAACCGTTCCACAATCATTGGAAATTATTCGTGGTTTGAAAGGTTGCCAGCTGGTTGGAGCTGATTTAGTGGAAGTCTCTCCTCCCTATGATCCATTTGGTTCAACGGCAGTACTGGCAGCTAATTTGGCATTTGAGATGCTGTGTGTATTTCCTGGTGTCAAATATGATGGATTGTAGGCTAAGCCGATTCACTTGAGTTCGGCATATTTACCATAGAGTTGTACTGTGAATGTTCAATCTGATGCGAGTTTTTAACTGATCATTCACTGTTTCAATCAAACCTCTTTTACTCAGCAATTGTTTTTTGTTCTATGTGAGTTGGAATCTTTTTTATATTTCTCCCTGCGATAGTTAATAGTTTTAGACCTCTTGCTGCCAAAACTTTTGTTTTAAGTGTACTCAAATAATCTTAGTCTCGCCATCAATTTTAGTCTCGCCGTCAATTTTACCGACCTAATTTTGGCCACACCAAATACTTGACAATAGTTCACTCAGTCAACGATGTCCTTTCTTTTATACAAAAACCGAGAATTACTTTTAGCTCAAAGGAGAGAGCCAATTGCGCAGTTTGCTCGTAGAGCATGTATTGTTACAGTTACAGCAAGAAACAAGGGGCGCATTACAGCAACTGTATGACAAGCGTCGACTTATTTAGTCAAACTAATTCAGCGTTATTTGAGTAAATTTTTTCTTCTGAATTCGATGGAGACCCTGGTCTACATCTGGCGATGCAATTACCCAACAAATGCGATGACAGAAAAATTGATGATCAATTTATGATATTTTTCATAAATAATGAAAAATATCATATAAAATCTTTTATAAAAAATTTAAGATATTGATTTATATAATTAAAAATAATTGGCACAGCAATTGCTTAAAACACAAAAATTGTACTTCTTAATGGAATAAAGATGCCGATTCATACATTCAAGTCTGCACATAAATTAGTGACTGGCTTTAATGCATCCAAACAGTTAGCCAAATACTGCCATGATTTAAATATGTCTAAAGTTTTAATATTGACTGATCATGGCATCTTAAATTCAGGTTCATTAACACCCATTACTAATCTTTTACAACAACAGCATATTGAATTTTCGATTTACGCTGACATTACGCCTGAGCCTGAAATTGAAGTGGTTTTGCAATCCAAAAAATTCTTTGAGCAAGATCAATATAATGGCGTGATCGCAATTGGCGGTGGAAGTGTTATTGATACCGCAAAATGTATTGCAATTTATGGCAACAATCATGAGCCTTTGGAAAGCTTTTTTGGCGAAAACAAAGTCAGTCAAAAAGGTCTTCCTCTGATTGTATTGCCGACTACCGCAGGAACAGGTTCAGAAGTCACGAATATTGCCATTCTTTCTGACTCTAAAAACCAAATTAAAAAAGGCATCGTGAGTGACTTTTTACTCCCAGATGTTGCAATTGTCGCACCTGAAATGACGTTAAGCTGTCCAGCACATATTACGGCTGCCAGTGGTGTGGATGCTTTGGTTCATGCAATTGAATCATTTATTTCTGTCAATGCTTCACCGTTAACAGATGCTTTAGCGATTCAGGCAATGAAATTAATTATCAATGCCTTACCCAAAGCCTATGCCAATCCAGATGACTTACAAGCCCATGAAGATATGGCAAATGCCAGCTTAATGGCAGGTTTGTCCTTTGGTAATGCTGGCGTTGGTGCAGTGCATGCACTCGCATATCCTTTAGGTGGGCGTTTCCATATGGCACATGGTGTCAGTAATGCCTTATTGTTGCCTTTCGTCATGGAATACAACCGCATCGCCTGTTTGGACAAATTTAAAGTGATTGCTGAATGCTTTAATGAACCGACAACAGGGCTGAATGATCTTCAAATTGCCGATCGTGTGATTAGCCGTTTACATAATATTTGTGAGATGGTCAATATTCCAAAAGGTCTTCGAAATTTCAATATTCCTGAGTCAGTGATTCCAGAACTGGCTGCGGAAGCGATTAAAGTCGAAAGATTACTCCGCAATAATCCTCGACGTTTAACACAGCAAGAAATCGAAAACATTTATTATGAAGCTTATTAATAATGAATGAGTTTCTTGCCATGACTTGGGTCAATCTTCTTGCAAACAATTCTAAAGATGCAGATATTTCTTATCAAATATTAACATCCATCATGAATGCCTTAGATGACGGTGTATATATCACCGATCATCTGGGAACAACTTTATTTGTTAATGATGCCTATTTAAAGCTGACGCATTTAAATCGAGAAGATTTAATCGATCATCCGATCCAAGACTTGGTCAATCAAGGTGTTTTTTCACGTTCAGTCTCTATGGACGTGATTCAAACTCATCAAAAAACCACCATTTTACAGTCCTTACAAAATCATACTGAACTGCTGGTCACAGGACATCCTGTATTTGATCAGGAAAATCAACTCATTGCAGTCATCACGTCAGTTCGTGATATTACTGTTCTACTTCAAGCACAAAAAGATCAAAAAGAACTCGAAGATATTCGCAATACACAAAAGAAATATTCAACACGCAAGCTGAATGACAACTATCTGACCAACTTAAGCGACAGTACCAATAAGACCTTCAATCGAGCGAAACGTATCGCACATTCAGATATTAAAATTCTCATTCAGGGCAACACAGGTACAGGGAAAACTGTACTGGCACGTTTTATTCATAAAAACAGCCCACGAAAAGATCAGCCCTTCTTAGAAATTAACTGTGCCACCATGCCAGATGGTTTACTGGAATCTGAATTATTTGGCTATGTGCCTGGTGCTTTTACAGGTGCCTTGCAAAAAGGTAAAAAAGGTTTATTTGAAGTCGTCAACGGCGGTACTTTATTTTTGGATGAAGTTGGCGACTTACCTTTGGCACTGCAAGCAAAATTACTCAAAGTTATTGAAGATAATCGTTTTATTCCAGTCGGTGGTTTTGAATATGTCTACACTGATGTTCGTATTATCTCTGCAACGCATCACGATTTATTAAAACTGGTTGAGCAAGGCAAATTTAGACGAGATCTTTATTACCGCCTTTGTGTCACCTCATTAAAATTAGAAGATTTAAAAAATCGTATCTCTGAAATTGAACCATTGTTAGAACTGTATTTGGCAAATTTCAATAAGAAATATCACACCAACAAACGCTACTCGGCAGAAGTGATCGAATTGGTAAAAGCCTATTCATGGCCAGGAAACATTCGAGAGCTGACTAATTTTGTTGAGCAAACTGTTGTACTGAGCGAGTCGTCCACCATTTTGCCCCAAGATATTCCTGAAGATATACAGTGCGCTTTACATGGTGAATCCCAGTTCAATACGCCCCTTTCGAACTCAGAAGAAAACCTTAAAAAACAAGTAGATGATTTTGAATTCAAGATTATTTCTCACGCCCTTGCCGTGTTTAAAACCACACAAAAGGCAGCCCAAGCTTTAGGTATTGACCAATCAACATTGGTTAAAAAACGACAGCGTTATCAGCAACTTTATCAAGAGTAAACCAATATGGATATTGCTTCTTTATCAACCTTTAAACAACAGGCCTATGTCAATGGTGATTGGATCAACTCAACTGATCAACGTCATATCGATGTACAAAATCCAGCGACAGGTCAGGTGATTGCACAAATTCCTGCGCTTACTGTGGCACAGGTTGAGCAAACGATTATTTTTGCTCAAGAAGCATATCTGGATTGGAAAAAGCAGTCCGTCAAATACCGTTCTGATCTCTTAAAAAAATGGTTTGCGCTCATCATTGAACACAAACAAGAACTTGCCAGCATCATGACGCTTGAGCAAGGTAAGCCGCTCAAAGAAGCTGAAGGCGAGATTGTTTATGCTGCGAGTTTTATTGAATGGTTTGCTGAAGAAGGTCGTCGTATGTATGGCGAAACGATTCCTGCACCGAGTCAAGACAAGCGTTTACTCACTTTCCGTGAACCTGTGGGGGTATGTGTCGCCATTACACCATGGAACTTCCCTGCTGCCATGATCACACGTAAAGTAGCACCAGCATTGGCTGCAGGTTGCAGTATCATTGTCAAACCTGCTCAAGAAACACCTTTAACTGCACTTGCGCTCGCTTATCTTGCTGAGCAAGCTGGTATTCCCAAAGGTGTTTTAAATGTTGTGACAGGTCATTCAAAAGAAATTGTTGCCCCGTTGACACAGAGTCCAATCGTACAAAAATTAAGTTTTACAGGTTCAACGCCTGTTGGCGCTTTATTGATGGAACAATGTGCACCAACCATTAAAAAACTCTCACTGGAATTAGGTGGAAATGCACCTCTCATCGTCTTTGCAGATGCAGATTTAGACAATGCCGTACAGGGAACCATTGACAGTAAATTTCGAAATGCAGGGCAAACGTGTGTTTGTAGTAATCGCATCTTTGTACATAGCAGTATTTACGATCAATTTATTCTCAAACTCAAAGATAAAGTCTCTCAGTTAAAACTTGGTAATGGGTTAGATTCTGATACAGATCTAGGACCACTCATCAATCAAAAAGCGGTAGAAAAAATTCAGCAACATATTGAAGATGCAATCAGCTTAGGTGGTGAATTGGTTTATGGCGGTCAAGTTTCCACACTAGGGGCGCAATACTTTGAGCCAACCATTATCGCCAATGCGCAAGACAACATGCTGTGTTTTAGGGAAGAGACTTTTGCCCCTCTCGCTCCAATTTTTAAATTTGAAAATGAACAAGACGTAATTCAGCGTGCCAATAACACTGAATTTGGTCTGGCTGCCTATATTTTTACTGAAAATCTTCAACGCACATTTAGCGTTGCCGAAGCGCTGCAATATGGCATGGTTGGAATTAATACTGGTTTAATTTCTACCACGGAAGCCCCTTTTGGAGGAGTTAAAGCTTCTGGGCTTGGACGCGAAGGCTCGAAACATGGTTTGGATGAATATACCGAATTGAAATATTTATGCTTGGGTAATTTTAAAGCTTAACTTTAATTAAATAAGGACATGATGGAATGGAACAAGTATCAGGAAATACTTCTACACCGCTTGCAAGTGACAGCGCTCCACCGAATATTAAAAAGGTGGTCGGTGCCTCCATGGCAGGGACTGTCGCTGAATGGTATGAATTTTATATTTATGGTATTGCCAGTACTTTAGTGTTTGGTCATTTATTTTTCCCAAATGCAGGAACGACGCTAGACGGGATTATTGCAGCCTTTGCAACCTATGCGATTGGTTTTATTGCACGCCCTTTAGGTGGTCTAGTATTTGGTCATTTTGGTGATAAATATGGACGTAAAAAGCTGTTACAACTGAGTCTATTTTTAGTGGGTGCTTCCACATTTTTGATGGGATGCTTACCAGGTTATAACAGCATTGGCTATATGGCACCTGTGTTATTGATTGTCCTACGTTTTATCCAAGGCTTTGCAGTCGGTGGAGAATGGGGTGGTGCAATCTTATTGGTGGGTGAGCATAGTCCAAATCATCAACGTGGATTTTGGGCAAGCTTCCCACAGTCTGCGGTAAGCGCTGGAAATATTTTAGCAAGCTTGGTGATTTTGGCACTGTCGATGATTCTCTCCAATGAGGATTTCTTGAGCTGGGGATGGCGTGTCGCGTTTTGGCTTTCAACCATTATTATCTTTATTGGTTATTGGATTCGTCGTAGTGTGGAAGATGCCCCTATTTTCCAAGAAGCACTGAAACAAGCTGAGGAAAAACAAGATAATTCTTCTAATTTTAAAGAATTGGTCACCACTTATCCAAAACGTTTAGCGTCTGGATTATTACTCCGTTTAGGTGAAAATACCTCTTACTATATGATCGTGGTATTCACCATCACTTTCCTCACCCTGAAAGTCGGTATTGAATACAAAACAGTGCTGATGATTTTGCTGGCAGCCAATGTTTTCCACTTCTTCACCATGCTTTTCAGTGGCTATTTATCTGACAAAATTGGGCGTAAGCCAACCATGATGGCTGGAAATATTGGGTTAATCATCTGGGTATTCTTCTATTTCTCAGCAATTAGCACAGGCAATTATGGCACGATTTTTGTGATGATGTGTATTGGTCTATTGTTCCAAGCGATGGCATACGCCCCTGAATCTGCAACATTGGCGGAATTATTCCCAACCAAAATGCGCTATTTAGGTGTATCTTTTTCTTATCAATTTGCATCAATCTTAGCAGGTTCAATGGCACCGATTATTTGTGCATATTTATTTAAGACTTATGATGCAACATTGCCTATCGAAATTTATATCGCGATCGTTTCATTCATTTCAGTACTTGCTGTAGCAAGCCTAAAAGAATCCAAAGGCATTGATTTAAAAGATGTGAAATAGTTTAAAGCATGGCTCAAACACATTAAATTTTCCAACAAGGAAAGTTTAATGTGTTAAAGGAATACACCTAATTTTATTTGTTTCAACTTTCTGAAATCGACGCTATTCAGCACCAATGCCTAATATAGACACCAATAAAAAACCAATCTGTAGATTGGTTTTTTATTTCCATTGATGTATTTCAATCCATGCTTGATGATCTAAAACTCAACGCTCTCTTAATGCTTCTTTGGCTTTATTGAATGGTTTCAACAAGTATTCAATAATGGTTTTCTGACCTGTGCGAATATCAACAGTAGCCACCATACCCGGCGTAATCGAAAAAGATTTACCCGCTTTATTCACCAGTTTATCTTTATTGGTTCGAATATAGACGCGATAGTAAAACTGATCTTGTTTCACCTCATCACGAATGGTATCCGGTGAAATCACCGTCACTTTACCTTCCAAACCACCATAAATAGAGTAGTCATAGGCCGTGATTTTCACTAAAGCCGGCTGCCCCGGATGAATAAACGCAATATCTCGTGGGGAAATACGTGCTTCAATCAATAACTGCTCATCAATCGGAACAATGGTCATCAACTTGCCATTTTGCGGTACCACCCCACCAATCGTGGTCACAGCAATTTCTTTGACCACACCACGGACAGGCGCTTTAAAGGTGGAACGTTTGACCGAGTCATTTCGACCTGCCACGATTTGCTGTAACGATTGAATATCTGCATTGGCTTTCGCCAACTCTTCGCGTGACTTTACATAGTAGTCATTACGCTTGTCATTGATCTGATTTTCAAAGTTATTGATATCTCGTTTTAGACGTAACACTTCAACCTCGGATGCCGCACCTTTCGCCACCAATGGTTGAGTCATCTGCAATTCATTTTGCACCAAAGCCAAGGCATGTTTTAACCCCGTGATGGACTCATCCAAATTGGCACGACGAGAGGTATACAGTGCCGTTTCCTCTCGAACCAAGGCTGGTACTGCCAATACATCTTTAGGGAAGCGTAGCGGTGTACCGTTCACTTCCGCCTCTAAACGTGCAGCGGTGGCTTGGGTTGCCAGTAATTTAGTCTGGCTTTCTCCGACTTGTGACTCAAATCGAGTGGGGTCAATCTGAGCAAGGGTTTGTCCTTTTTGTACAATATCACCTTCTTTGACAGCCAAACTGGTGAGCACCCCTCCATCTAAGGATTGAATGATTTGCTCTTTGGACGAAGGAATTACTTTACCTGTGCCCGTTGAAACTTCTTCCAATTTAAAAACGCATGCCCAAATCAAGAATGCCAATAAGCCCACTGCCACGATCCAAATAATAAAACTGGATTTAGGCAAGGGTGGTTCTGAAAACTTGAGTGCTGAGGGATTACTAGGACGCTTGAGTAGATCGCTCGTCTCACGATCATCGGAGTCAACAGCTGTCGTGCTTTGCAGTTCAATCTTTTGCGGATTTTGTTCTTGGCTCATGCTGAAGCACCTCCCGCATTCGGTTGATGTTGAGGATTTAAAATGGCATCTCGTGGTCCATCTTTAATAATTTTACCTTCATGTACCACAATAATCCGATCCACCAGTTGTAATACTGCAGGGCGATGGGTGGCCACCACCAAAGTGCGATGACCCAGCCATTGTTTAAGATGTTGAATCAAGACTTTTTCAGACACATCATCAATCGAGGCAGTGGGTTCATCCAACAACACAATATTCGGGTTTCTCAACAGCAACCTTGTCAGCAATAGCGCTTGTTTTTGTCCGCCTGAAAAGCCCACCCCTCCCTCAAGAATGGTATGGTCCAAGCCTTCTTTTTTCTGCTCTACGATTTCCAGTGCATTGGTGATTTGCAAGGCACGCACAATTTCTTCATCGGTTGCCAAGGGTGCACCCAAGGTTAAGTTTTCTCGGATGGTCCCAAAGAATAAATGGGCATTTTGATTGAGCAGTGCCATATCTCGGCGAATATCATCAGGATCAAGCAAGGATTGATCGACACCATCCAGACTAATTTTACCTTGGACAGGCAGTTGCATCCCAGCAAGTAATTGTAAAAGGCTCGATTTTCCTGCACCATTGCGTCCCAGAATCGCGACCTTTTCTCCGACCGCAATTTTGAGTTGCGGTATGACCAAGGTCGGACGTGGATCGTCTTCGGTATATTTAAACACCACCCCTTTAAAATCATAATCCCCTAACAGCACTTTACGCTGAATCAATTGAGCACGCTCAGGGCGGTCAACCGGTTTTTGCATCAACTCATCTAAACCATTCTTTGCCACTTTGGCTTGTTGCCAACGCCCAAGCACACCCGTCACTTGAGAAATGGGTGCCAACATCCGCGAAGAGAGAATCGAACACGCCACCAAGGCACCTGTAGTCATGTCACCTTTCATCACTGCAAAACAACCCACCAACACCACAATCGCATAGGTCAAGCCCTGGATCTTCTGTGTCCATGCATTTAACCAACCGACAATTTTTCGTTGACGCATGCTGACATCTGCTGAGACTTCATTCATGTGATTCCATTGATTTTGGAATCTTGCTTCAGCACGCAGTAGTTTGATATCTTCAATGCCTTGCACCGCTTCAACCAAAATCGCATTACGAATTGCCGATTCACGCATGCCTTCAGTTGCCAATTGTGCCAATTTCTTTTGTACCAAAAAGCCCGGAACAATCATCAACGGCACCACCAGCAACATCACCCAGAAAATGTTGCCTCCAATCATCCAAAAAATCACCAAGAACAGGAAGAAAAAAGGAAGGTCGGCAATCGCACTGATGGTGGTTGAGGTGACCAATTCACGGACCCCTTCTAGTTCGCGAATCTGGGAAATAAAAGAGCCTGTTGAACGTGCTCGGTCTTTATTGCGAATGCGCAGTGCATGACCAAATACCCGATCTGAAATCTTTAAGTCGGCACGCTTACCGATAATATCGGATAAATAGACCCGTGCAATTCGCAGAACAAATTCAAAGATTGCGGCAATCAGTACGCCACCTGCAAGCACCCACAAGGTCGGAATGGATTGAGACGGCACCACACGGTCGTAAACTTGCATGGAGAAGATAATGGTCGCCAATGCCAAAATATTGGCAATCATTGAAGCCACCATGATGTCGGTATAGCGTTTCCAGTCTTTTAAAACAATGTCCCAGAACCAGCTTTTTTCATAAGGCTTAATGTATTCATCAACACGCGCATCCGGTACAGAGGTTTCGGGTCTAAATATATAGACGCGCTTGGCATGGGCTTGTAGTTGCTGCACACTGAAGCTTTGTGACAAGCCTTGATCACCACTGAGTTGTAGGCTGACATTTCCAGCAGCATCTACTTTCTCAATCACCGCCACCTGACCATCATTCAGCTCAACCACCACTGGCAAGCGCCATGGATTGAGAACATCCGTGCTAAAGTCAGCTTGACGTATATTTAAGCCAACTTGACGGGTAATCAGTGCCAGCATGTCATCAAGATTGTGATATTTATTCCAATCCAGTTGCAGACGAATTTGTTCTTCTGAGGGTTGAATACGATAATGTTGTGCAACCGCGATAATGGCTTGTAACCAGGGTTGATAATTTAATCTATTATTATTCATGGCTGAACTTCAAACCCCTGAATTTGAATATTATTTAAATGATAAGCATGTCTACTCTTTCCGGTTACATTGATAAATAATGCAATCGTGTCATAGATATCAAATCGTGCTGCTTCTCTTTCAATCCTTGAACTTTGGTACGATTGTTCTGAACTGAGTAAATCTAAAATCGAACGTTTGCCGAGTTTGTATTGTTCTTCATACAGCTCTCGGGTTTTGGCGGTTGAGCGTTCTCGGTCCATCAACACCCAAATCTGTTTATCGGTGTTTTCTATGCTTTCACGGGCAATCTGGGCTTGATCCATAATATTGAGATAGGTGGCATTCAGCTTGGCACGTGCGGCTTGTTCAGCATAATTTGCTGCTTTAACCTGTGACCCCACTGCACCGCCTTGATAGAAATTACTCGACATCTGTACCCCAATCGAACTGTCGGTATCATTCTCAATTCCAGTATTGGGATTTTGCCCATTCAATGCTTTGGTCACCGCACCCACCAAAGAAATGGTCGGATAGACACTGAGTTGAGTTTGTTTCTTTTGGCTTTGTGCCACATCAATTTCAGCCTTTGCGGCAATCATACTGGGGATGGTATTGACTTCGGGGTCGTCATATAGCCCCGATTGCTTGACGAATTCATCAGGAATATTGAACTCAATTTGGCTGACATCAAAACCCAATAAGGTGCGTAACTTTTGTTCTTGCTGTTTAAGAAAATTCTGCTGGGTAATCAGGTAGGAACGAGAATATTCAACATAACTTTGCGCTTGCACAGGATCTGCATGACTGCTGATGCCCGCTTCGGCTCTTAAACGTGCAATCTCATGTAAGCGACTGACCCCATTAAATTGATCTTGGGCGATTTTTATAATATTACGATATCTCAATAAACCTAAAATATCTCGAGCCGTCTGGGTAGAGATTTCATCAATACTGATCAAGACATTGGCTTGTTCAACCGCCAATTTATTTTGTTGTGTGGTGACACTGCTTTTGACTTTGCCAAAATCATAGAGCAATTGATTGGCTTCAACAGAATATAACTGCCGCCCTTTATCATTTGAGGTGAAGTCACCGGTATTCATGCCAGCTTTTAATTGTGGATAGTATTGTGCCTTGGCGACATCAATATTGGCGTTTTGGGAAGCCAAAGTAGAAATGGTTTGGGCAATATTGGGGTTGCGTTTGACTGCAATTTGCACGGCTTCTTCAAGGCTTAAGGTCCGTGTGGGTACTGCATATTGCTGGGCAGTTGGTGGATTTTCCAGATAAAGATTATTTAAAGACGCCTTTTGCCTCAGATAGGGTTTGACCACAGGCAAAGGGCTCGCAGTGCTTTGTTCGGGTTGGTATTCAAAGTCAGCGAGTTGTTTAAGTTGCACGGTACGAAAGGAGGAGTCATCTTTGGGTTTGATTAAACTCGATACACTTTCCTGGATGCCTTTTAAATAGCGGGTGTCTTGTGCATGGCTATTGTTCTGAATCAGAACACATAGACTGATTGCACCCAAGCTTTTTAAAAAAATTATGGGTTTGTGAGTGATTAACATTCCTGAATGGCACCTAATCATGCTTGTAATTATCGGCATTGAATTATTTTGAATTATTTCCTTACTCGATTGCTATTCTACACATTCTAAAATTCAAGCAAATATATATTTCACTTTTTATTGGCTAACTTTGTTAAGAAAAGCGTTTAAATTTCAAAAAGTAAGTCCAATAATTGTGATCTTTATCACATGAATTATCAATTTAATAAATATTAATTTTTTATCCATCAAAAATCATGAATCAAAAAATAAACAACCATACTTAAAATATTTTTAAAATGAACAAGAAAAACATAAAAATTTCAATTTTATAAATCAACCTAAAATTACATCTTCTCATCTCATTTTTTACTCACTTTGAGGTTAAAATGGTGTTTCACTTAAACCCAAGCTTATACAATAGAAAGATGGACATGAATAAACTGACTTGTTTTAAAGCCTATGACATCCGAGGCAAACTTGGTACAGAACTCAATGAAGAAATCGCTTATAAAGTCGGTCGTGCTTATGGGCAAATCTATCAACCAAAAACTGTCGTCGTGGGTTGTGATGTTCGCTTAACGAGCGAAGATTTAAAACAAGCGACGATTCGCGGTTTAAATGATGCTGGTGTAGATGTACTCGATTTGGGGATGACCGGAACTGAAGAAGTTTATTTTGGTGCTTTTCATCTCGATGTACAGGGTGGAATTGAAGTCACAGCAAGCCATAATCCTATGGACTATAATGGGATGAAACTGGTTCGTGAAAATGCCCGTCCGATTAGTGCAGATACTGGCTTAAAAGATATTCAAGCCTTGGCTGAATCCGAACAGTTCATTGAAGTTGAGAAAAAAGGTTCAACGCAAAAATACAATATTCTGCCTGAATTTATTGAACACTTACTCACCTATATTGACCCAGCAAAAATTCGCCCACTCAAATTGGTGATGAATGCAGGCAATGGCGCTGCTGGGCATGTAGTTGATGCCATTGAAGAGAAATTCAAAGCATTAAACATCCCTGTTGAATTTATCAAAATCCATAATCATCCAGATGGTACATTCCCAAATGGTATTCCTAATCCAATTTTGGTCGAAAATCGTGACAGCACTCGTAATGCGGTTTTAATTCACCATGCGGATATGGGGATTGCATGGGATGGCGACTTTGATCGTTGCTTCTTATTTGATGAAAAAGGTCAATTTATCGAAGGCTACTATATCGTGGGTCTATTGGCACAAGCGTTCTTACTAAAACAATCAGGCGAAAAAATTGTCCACGACCCTCGTCTGGTTTGGAATACTTTAGATATCGTCAATCAGTATCAAGGAACACCTGTCCAATCCAAATCTGGACATGCATTCATTAAAGATGTCATGCGTGAACATAATGCGGTCTATGGTGGAGAAATGAGTGCGCACCACTATTTCCGTGACTTTGCTTACTGTGACAGCGGAATGATTCCATGGTTATTGGCGATTTCAGTGCTGTCTGATACACAGCAATCACTTTCAAGCCTTGTTGAAGATATGATTGCGAAATTCCCGTGCAGTGGTGAAATCAACTTTAAAGTGGTCGATACTAAAGAAACCATTCAAAAGATTTTTGATCATTTTGCTGATTTGAATCCTGCCATTGATCAAACAGATGGGGTGAGTCTTGATTTTGGTGCATGGCGTTTAAATGTACGTGCATCAAATACTGAACCATTATTACGCTTAAATATTGAAAGCCGTGCAGATCGTAATCCTAAACCAATGCAAGATTATGTAGATGAATTAACCCAATTAATTCAGGCTTAGTTTTTTCATCATAAAAAATAGGCGCTCAATGCGCCTATTTTCCTTTTACAAGCTTATGATTGGTAACCTGTTGGATTTTGTTTTTGCCAGTTCCAACTGTCTGCTAACATATCTTCGAGGGTATATTTTGCTGTCCAACCGAGTTCTGTAACAGCTCGTGCATTGTTGGCGAATGATGTTGCTACATCTCCCGAACGGCGCGGTGCAATTTCATAAGCGACGGGAACGCCATTCACTTTTTCGAAAGTATTCTTCACTTCAAGTACAGAACAACCGTTGCCTGTGCCAATGTTCCAAGCACGACAACCTTTGGCATTTAAACGATTATTTAGCGCACACAAGTGAGCATTGGCTAAATCAACCACATGGATATAGTCGCGAACCCCTGTCCCATCGATCGTGTCATAGTCATCACCATAGATCGACAGTTTTTCTCGACGTCCCACAGCAACCTGAGTGACATAAGGCATTAAATTATTTGGAATCCCTTGCGGATCTTCTCCAATACGACCACTTTTATGTGCACCCACAGGATTAAAATAACGTAACAAAGCAATCGACCAACGTGAGTCTGCAATGGCTAATTTCTGCAACAATTGCTCAACAATCAGTTTGGTGTAGCCATAGTTATTTGAAGGCATACCTGTTGGCATAGTTTCATCTAAAGGAGAGATATTGGCTTCATCATAAACTGTTGCTGATGAGCTAAAAACGAGATTAAAAACCCCTGCTCTTTCCATGGCTTGCGCCAACTGTATTGATCCTGCAATATTATGATCAAAATAACTCAGTGGAATTTGTTGACTTTCTCCCACTGCCTTTAAGCCCGCAAAATGAATCACCGCATCAATTTTATGTGAAGCAAATGCTTGGTCTAAATCATGTGGATCACGAATATCACCTTGGATAAACTCCAAGCGTTTGCCAGTAAGTTCTTGTACCCGCTTGAGTGATTCTTCTGAACTATTCGACAAATTATCAAGCACAACCACATCATGTCCTGCTTCTAGAAGTTCCAAGCACGTATGTGAGCCTATATAACCTGCCCCACCTGTGACTAAAATATTCGCCATCCGTTTTTCTCTATTCTTTACCTAGTAATATCTTGATTAAGCCTTGTGTCGAAGCATCTAGTTGAGAAAAATCTTTTTCTTTCCCACTGAGAATAGGAAGCAATTGATTGGCAATTTCTTTGCCTTTTTCAACGCCCCACTGATCAAATGGATTAATATTCCACATAACCGACTGTACAAAGACTTTATGTTCGTACAAAGCAATCAACATTCCAAGACTATAAGGACTGAGTTCTTGTAATAAAAGTGTAGAGCTGGGTTGATTGCCTTCATATTGTTTATATTCAGGTAAACTCTCCAACTCATCCACATTTAAAGCCTGATTACCAAAAGCCAATAAACGTGATTGAGCTAAACAATTAGATAAAGCCAAATGATGTTGTTCAATCAATGCTTCAGCATTTTCAGCATAGGTAAATTGGTTAGCATTGTAGCGCTGTACAGGTGCGATGAAATCACAACTCACCGCATGCGTTCCTTGATGGAGCAATTGATAAAATGCATGTTGCGCATTGGGTCCAACTTCACCCCATACGATCGGACATGTTTTTAGCTCAACTTTTTGATTGTTGCGTTGAATGGATTTACCATTCGACTCCATTTCGAGCTGTTGTAAATAGGATGCAAAATATTTCAATCGCCCATCATAGGGCAATACCGCATGGGTTTGGATATCCAGAAAATTATTATTCCAAACGCCCAACAGCCCCATCAAGACTGGAATATTGTGCTGAAATGGTGTCTTTTGAAAATGTTGGTCAATCGCATAAGCACCCGCCAAAAGCTGTTTAAAACCTTCGACACCGATTTGCAAAGCAATCGGTAATCCGATACATGACCACAATGAATAACGTCCACCGACCCAATCCCAAAGCAGAAATTGGTTATCTGGTGCAATGCCCCATTCAGTCATTTTTTCAGGTTTGGTTGAAACCCCAATAAAATGATGCTGCACCACACTTTTTTGATGACCTAATGCTTTTTCTAACCATTGGCGCACAGTCTGTGCATTGGATAAGGTATCAATGGTCCCAAAAGATTTTGAAGAAATAATAAATAAAGTCGTTTCAGGGCGCAGTTGATGCAACAGTTCAGAAAGCTGACTTCCATCCATCGTCGAGACGAAATGGACTTTTAATGGTTTAGCTGTAGTAACTTTATAATCGGATAAGGCATGGCTGACCATAAGTGGTCCAAGGTCTGATCCACCCACACCGATGTTGACAATATCTTGAATCACTTCACCCGTTGAACCACGACATTGCCCTGCATGCACTTTTTCAACAAGCTGAAACATGCGATCAAGTTGTTGATGCACAGCTTGAGCTAATTTAGGGTAATCTTGATCATGTTTAGGTAAACGCAATGCCCAATGCATTGCCGCCCGACCTTCAGTGTAATTAATCTGCTCTTCTGTAAATAAGCGCTTAATCCATGCACTCAGTTGCTTCGAATCTGCAAATTTAATTAAAGCTTCAAATGCCGCTTGATCAATACGATGCTTACTATAATCAAAACTGAGTTGATCAAAATGAACCGAAAATTTTTCAAAACGCTGTGGATCTTGCTGAAACAAATCGGTTAAACGTAATTGTTGAACGCTTAGCTGACTTTGATCCATCTCTAATATCGACGTTATCATACGCGCCCCACACCTTGATAAGCAAAACCTTGTCCTTTGACAAATTCTGGATCCCAGATATTACGTCCATCTAGAATAAATGGATGCGCCATTTTCTGCACAAGTTGAGTGTAATCTGGACTCCAATATTGCTTCCAAGCGGTTAATAGGCATAAAGCATGTGCATTTTCGACGGCTTGATATTGATCATGACATAAGATCAAATCGGTGCGCTCGCCATACAGAGCAGATACTCGCTCTAATGCTTGTGGGTCATGCAGTTGAACAATTGCACCTTGCGCCCAAAGTGCAGCAAGCATGGCATGAATTGGAGAGTTTTCGATACTTGATGTATTTTCTTTAAATGATGCACCCCAAATCGCAACAATTTTACCTGTTAGTTGCCCTTGATAATAATTCCACAGCTTGCGAAACAAAATTTCCTTTTGCTGTTCATTGATATTCCAAACCTGATCAAGTAATTGGCTCTTTATCCCAGAACCAGCAACCGTGCCTGTGAGGGTTAAAATATCATGAGAAAAATTCTCACCACCAAAACCTACACCAGAAGAGAGATAGCTCGCACCAATTCGATTATCTGCAGCTAAACCTTGTTTTACATTTTGAATATCAATATTGAGTTTTTCTGCCACTTGTGCCATATCATTCATATAGCTGATACGTGTTGCCAACATGCCTGAAATACTCAGTTTGGTAAATTCAGCATCTAAAAATGGCATAAAGAGGTATTGATGTTTTAATTGGAAGAATGGTCTTAACAACTCTTTAACAATTGGTTGGGTCGCCACATGATCGACACCAATGATCACTTGTTTTAGTCCAGTAAAACTTTGAATCGCATTACCTTCTTGAATCGTATCTGGCAAATACGCCCAATGATCGGCAATCAAAATTTCTTTCAGTGTTTCTGTCCCTTCCAAACCAAATGTTGAACCATTAATCATTAACTTTGGATGTATGATGGGGCTTCGCTTGAGTTCTTCAGCTAATGTTTTGGCTTGATCAAATTCAGACGGATTAAAGCTGAATAAAAAAACCTCACTGTGTAATTGGAGCTGTTTTACCCCAACCAATTCAATGGCATGATTCTTAATCTGTTTTTGGATCAACTGATTTAAATCTTCATCTTGGTAATGAACTGAGGACTGTTTTTCAACACCTACTTGAGGGCACCAATACACATGATGCCCATATTCAGCAAACAAGCCAGCGAGAACGCCAGCTTGAAGGGTTGTGCCAAATACACAAATATTCATATCATACCCAATATTTTATAAATTCAGTTCTTTGATGAGTTGTTTGAATTCATCACCGAGTTTTGGATGTTCTATACCATAGTGCAATACAGCTTTTAAATAACCGATTTTACTACCACAGTCGAAAGTCTGACCTTTCATACGATAGGCTTCTACACTTTCTATTTTTTGTAATGCTGCGATCGCATCAGTGAGTTGGATTTCATTTCCTGCACCTTTAGGCGTTTGTTCGAGTAACTGCATAATTTTAGCAGGCAGTACATAACGTCCCACAACAGATAGATTTGAAGGTGCTGAACCAACTGCAGGCTTCTCTACAATACCTTGCATCACAGCACTTTCACCTTCTTCAGGTGAAGCTTCAACATCTACAATACCATATTGATTTACCAAATGATCAGGCACAGCTTCAACCATAATTTGTGATGCTTTCGATGAGTTAAAGCGTTGAATCATACGTGCAAGATCATTTTCAGCGCTATTTTCTTTGACTAACACATCTGGTAATAACACAGCAAAATCTTCATCACCCACTACAGATTTTGCACATAACACAGCGTGACCTAAACCCAATGGTTGAGGCTGTCTTACACTAACCACGCTGACATTGCTCGGTAAAATTTCAGTAATTTCTTTGAGTAAATCTATTTTTTTCTTGTTTTCTAATGTTGTTTCAAGCTCAAAATTACGATCAAAATAATTTTCTATAGATGCTTTTGAAGAATGTGTCACCAAAATAATTTGTTCAATACCCGCTGCCACCGCTTCTTTGACTACATATTCAATCGCAGGGCGATCAACCACAGTCACCATTTCTTTAGGAATAGATTTGCTTGCAGGTAAAAAACGTGTTCCTAAACCAGCAACAGGGAGAATGGCTTTTTTGATCATAACTTAAAACTTCAATATATTAACTTAAGACTTTACTTCATCATTTTTTGCTTCTGTTTCATTTCCTTTAAAAAGAGAAGGACCAACATGACCAGGGGCATTAATCCCCTCACGATTGGTCATAACAGAAACGGTTTTAAACATAATTTTAAAATCGACTAATAAGCTTTGGTTGTCGACATACCAAACATCGCATTTAAAACGTTCTTCATAGTCCAATTCATTACGACCACTAATTTGAGCAAGTCCTGTCATACCAGGACGAACTTCTAAACGACGTGCTTGTTCAGGTGAGTAAAGTTCAACAAACTCTTTCAGCATTGGTCTAGGACCAACGACGCTCATATCCCCTTTGAGCACATTAATCAGTTGAGGCATTTCATCTAAACTGGTTGAGCGTAGTTTTTGTCCAAAAGGCGTGATACGTTGCTCATCAGGTAATGGGTTACCATGAGCATCATTTGCATCTTTCATCGAACGAAACTTCATCATTTTAAAAAGTTTACCATTCTTACCTGGGCGTTCTTGATAGAAAAAGATCGGAGAGCCTAGGTTTTTGCGCACTTTGTAGGCAACAAATAAAAAAATAGGCGAAAGTAAAATCAGCGCTATAGAAGCAATAAAAATATCAACTAGTCTTTTCATTACAATCAAACCTCAACTTCTTATTTAATATTAGAAATATCTTGAAGGACCCCTACTATTTTTTTCATTGCAACAAGTTCAGAGAAATTATTTATAAGAACTTGCCTTGATGATATTAATTCAGTCGTATGGAATTTATCAGTTATTTCAATTAATTTTTTTGCCAAATTTTCAGGATTTCCTGGCTGAACCACCCAGCCCAATCTATGATCTTTTATCATACAAGCAATTTCTGAATTTTCGTCCATTATTGCCAATAAAGGTTTGTCAGCCGCCATTGAAAAATATGCCTTACTTGGTACACCTAAGCCTAGCATTTCTTCCGCTAAAGTTACAATTGCAATATCTCCAGCATTCAATCCTTTTGATTTCTTATTTTGTTGCACAGGTCCAATATATTTTAAGTTTGGATCATTTAATGTTTCTATCGCGTGATTAAGTTGTTTAACATATGCCCCATCTCCCATAAATAAAAATTTAGGTCTCTTAGAAGGATCTATTAGTTTAATCGCTTCAACCAGATTATCCACACCTTGCACACGACCAATATTACCAAAAAATTGAAATATGGGACTTTCATTTTGCCAATTTAATTTTCTTAGAATCTCATTATCTTGTTTTGATTCGACTTGTATATCATTTTCATCAATCCAGTTTTGGATCACAATACTATTTTTCTTTTTAGTTTTCCGATCAACAAGATCTTTCATATCTTGCCCAATCACGATCAACTTTTCAGGAGCTGCATAAAAAACATCAAATATCTTTTTTAGCATTTTATAAATAAAATTTTGTTTTTTCAATACCTTAGCAGCTACCAAATTTTCAGGAAATACATCATGTACAAGTAAAATCCATTTAAAACCTATCATTTTTTTTGCCAAATACATAACAATTAACAAAAATATGGGTGTCGTTCCCGAAAAAACTAGATCGTGTTTTTTAACGTTTTTCAATATTTTTATAAAAAAACGAAAAGAGATAAGTAACTCAAAAAACAATCTTTGAATAAGATTCTTCTTATCTAAATTTGAATCTTTAACAATGATGCTATCAAGATCGATAACATCATTATTTTTATCTTCTTTGACAATCATACTTAGTTCAGAACCATACACTTTCTTCAAATGGATATACAATTTGTGAAATAAATATCCTGTCGTATTTTGATTTGAGTGATAGTATTCCGTTACTAAGTATATTTTTTTCATTCTAAAGGGCCTTAATATTTTTTCCAAATCACGCGATTAACATAATCAGTGTAACTTAAAACTATTCGTGCAACTTTTTCTGAAACATTTGGCATACTATAGTCTTCAACTAAGCGGAACATTCTATCATTGCCTCTTGTCTGGAAGTTGACAACTTCAAGACCTTGTAAAACACGCTCTGCTGTTAGACCAACCATCATGACTGAGGCTTCTTCCATTCCTTCTGGACGCTCATGTGCTTGACGTAAATTCAGAGCTGGAAAGTTTAGAATAGAAGACTCTTCATTAATCGTCCCGCTATCAGATAAAGCTGCTTTGGCAGAAAGTTGCAATTTATTATAGTCGCTAAATCCTAGCGGTTTTAACAATTGTACTAAGGGATGAAATGACACACCCATTTGTTCAATACGCTTACGTGTTCTAGGATGAGTTGAAACAATCACAGGATAATTATATTTTTCAGCCACTGCATTTAACATTTCAACCAAATCTAAAAAATTTTGATCCGAGTTAATATTTTCTTCACGATGTGCACTCACAATAAAATATTCATTCTCTTTCAACTTTAGTTGTTCTAATACATTTGAAGCTAGAATTTTCTCTTTATAATAATTTAATACTTCGAACATTGGACTACCTGTTTTGATCACAAGATCAGCGGGCAAGCCTTCTGCAAGTAAATAATCACGAGCAATCGTGCTATATGTCAAATTTATATCAGCTGTATGATCAACAATACGTCTATTAATCTCTTCAGGCACTCGCATATCAAAACAACGGTTCCCTGCTTCCATATGGAAAGTTGGAATTTTTCGACGTTTGGCTGGAATTACTGCTGTACAACTATTGGTATCACCTAAAACTAATAATGCATCAGGTTTAACCTCTTCTAAAACGTTATCAACAGAAATAATTACATTACCAATAGTTTCCGCACCAGTAGTACCTGCTGCATTTAAAAAGCGATCAGGTTTGCGTATACCTAAGTCCGTAAAGAAAATTTCATTTAATTCATAATCATAATTTTGACCAGTATGCACAATAATATGATCAAAATATTTATCACAAACTGCCATCACACGAGATAAACGAATAATTTCAGGGCGAGTCCCTACGACTGTCATTAATTTTAATTTTTTCACAAAAAATAACTCTTTAATTAGATAATGGCATTGCATATGTATCTGGTTTTGAACGGTCAAATATTTCATTTGCCCATAACATCACCACCATTTCATCATCACCAATATTAGTAATGTCATGCGTCCAACCAGGTACTGTTTCAACTATCCTAGGCTCTTCACCAGAAGTTTCTAATTGATAAAACTCACCAGTAATCACATGTTTAAACTTAAATAAAGCCTTCCCTTTAATCACTAAAAATTTTTCAGTCTTTGTATGGTGATAGTGTCCTCCACGTGTAATGCCTGGATGAGCTGTAAAATATGAAAACTGCCCTGCATCAGGAGTTTTCAACATTTCAACAAATACACCACGATTATCTCCATATTTCGTTACGGCATAATCAAACTGCTTAGGACTAAAAAAACTTAAGTATGTTGAATACAAAGCACGAGCTAAACCGACACCTACTCGATCCGTAATCAGAGACTCTCTTGAACCTTTGAATCCATAGATTGTTTCAGCAAGTCGTCCTACTGCAATTTGATATTCAGGTTTAATTTCAAATGGCTTATTTGCTGGATATTTTTGGTTTAAAATATCCCAAATCGTTTCAACGACATCATCAATATATACCAATCGAATCAATGCATTTGGATCATTGATTTGTATAGGTAAATCATTTGCAATGTTATAACAAAAAGTTGCAACTGCTGAGTTATAGTTCGGCTTTGACCATTTACCAAAAATATTGACCATTCTAGAAATGTAAATTGGATTCTCATTTTCTTGATTTAATTTTGTTAATGCTTGTTCTCCACCAAGTTTACTTTGGCCATAGACATTATCTTTTTCTGCTTGAATCGACGAAGATAATATAATTGGTGTTTTTTTCTTGTTTACCCGTAGAATGTCGCAAATTTTTTCAGTAAGAGAGACGTTCCCTTCTATAAATTCGTCATCGTTTTTAGGTCGATTTACACCAGCTAAGTGCACGATCCATTCAGCATCTAAAACTAATTGTTCTAAGTCTTGCTCATTTGAATCACGATATAATTTCAAAATTTCAATATTTTCTTTTTCAGACAAATATTGAATCAAATTTTTGGCAACAAAACCATTTGCACCAGTGATTAAAACTTTCATCTTAAACCTCTGGGGATTTGTAAATACCATTTGTTAAATCACGAATAAACTCAAGCTTAAGCAAAAGTTTTTTCATACCATCAATATCTAATCGTGTTGTATTATGTGAATTATAATCTTCATATTCAACGATTTTAGTATTACCATCTTCGATATATTTTTCATAATTCAAATCACGTTGGTCTGCTGGTACCCGAAAGTAATCGCCTAAATCTTCAGCGCAAGCCTTTTCCTCTCGACTGAGCAATGCTTCAAACGCTTTTTCACCATGACGAGTCCCTATCACATTGATTTGATGATCTTCTTTTTCTAACATTTGTGTGATTGCACGAGCTAGTATATCAATGGTTGCTGCAGGTGCTTTTTGCACAAAGATATCGCCATTTTTCCCGTGATTAAATGCATAAAGTACAAGATCGACTGCATCTTCAAGTGTCATCATGAAACGTGTCATGTGGGGATCAGTAATTGTAATTGGTTTGTTAGCTCGAATTTGGTCAACAAATAAAGGAATAACAGAGCCACGAGAAGCCATAACATTGCCATAACGTGTGCCGCAAATTACGGTACTAGTACCTTCAAGATTTCGTGATTTTGCAACCATCACTTTTTCCATCATAGCCTTGGAAATGCCCATTGCATTAATTGGATATACAGCTTTGTCAGTACTTAAACAAACAACTCGAGTAACTTTATTTTGAATAGCAGCCTCAAGTAAGTTTTCAGTACCTAATACATTTGTTTTAACAGCTTCTAGAGGATAAAACTCACAAGAAGGAACTTGTTTAAGAGCAGCTGCATGGAATACATAATCAACACCACGTGTTACATTTAATACTGAATTGAAATCACGAACATCGCCAATGTAAAATTTTAGCTTAGATGACTGATACTTCTTACGCATATCATCTTGTTTTTTTTCATCACGACTAAAGATACGAATCTCTTTAAAATCACTATCTAAAAAGCGCTTCAGCACAGCATTACCAAATGATCCTGTACCACCAGTAATTAATAATGTTTTTCCTTTAAAGCTCATCTTAAAATCTCAAATTAAATTTATTTTAGGATCTTTATTGAAAAAATCCAAATTATCTATGCAATAACATAATACCAGAAACACAGTAAAGAATGAATTCGAAAATGAATGTGTAAAAAGTAATAAAATTATTACACAGCAAGAAGTAAACCAACCTACTCTTATCCCAAACAACAAAAAAGGTATCAAAAAAATCAAACCAAAATTTGCTACCAAATAAACAAAAGAATTATACCAAATATCTTTTGAATTAAATATTAATACATCTCTGGAAAGATCATAATTAACAAAAAAAGAAAAATCACTAACAACATTAAACATATTAAAAAGTCTTTCTTGAAGTGACCCGCCCCCTTGCGATAACTCAAAAAATCTTAAAATAGCAATGTTTTGTGTAAAGAGCATGAAGCCAACAAACCCAATAAGAAACAAAGGAAACATAGTCATAATTATCATTAAATTATTTTTATTATGAACACCTCTTGAAACAAAAATAAACAAGCTCAATATAGCAAATGCTATACCAAATGAGGAGGTGGAAGCAATTAACACAACAAAATAAAATATATATTTCTTTAACACATTTACTTTAGCATAATATAATAGTGCAGGTGAAATAAAAATTGCAAAATAACTAGGTTCTTTAAATACGCCCGCCGCTCTAAACCCTGCATAACGCGGATCAATCACATCCAAAGTATCCACTTCAAATACAGGTATAGGCAATTGCATTGTAAAATTAATATTTAATATATAATAAAAAAACAGCTGAATAATTAATAAAATTGATAATAATAAAGCCACTTTTAAATAAACAGCCAAAATACAGTAATAACCTTTTTTTGAGAGTGAAAGAAAAAAAGGTAATATCAGTAAAAAAAAGGAAGCTCTAGAAAAACTTTTGGGTATTATTCCTCCATCTATAAATGGAAAAATAGATAACAGAATAACACCTAAGCACATCAAAAGACTGATAACAAAAAACTTAGTCGGCTCTATTTGCTTGACAAAAAACAATAATGATGCTAGCAGACTTACATCACCAATGCTTAATGGCCCTAAAAAAATATAATTCGAAAGCACTGGCGATAATGCAAATAAAATACCAGCTAGAGCCATTGAAAAGTTCATTTTAAACCTATATCTAAAAAATCAAGCGTCTAAATCTTTTAACTTCAATAAAGTTTCGTTTGCTTTGATCCTAATTAAATGATAATGAGAACGATGAAGTTCAACTTTTAAATCAATCTTTTTCCTCATTCCAATTATATTAAACAATTTTAGAAATGCTAAAAAAAAGAATCTATAAATGGACAAATTCAAAATTTTTCTTAAATATTTATTTTTCAATTTAAAGCAAAACTTTCTATTCTTTAATAACATGGTAGAAAAATTATTATCTTCATTTAAAATTAAATCATTAAAAATATTAATTTGATCTTTATAAAAACGACTGCCTGCAACAATATATGTTGAACCAAGAGTTCTTCTATAATATGTAAAAACCTTATCAAGCAAAATAAACTGACTATTAAACAGGCTAGACATTACTATTTGTAAAGGCAAGTCTTCAACGACATCGAACTTATTCAAATATGATATTACATCATTATTTTTCAACAACTCAAGATCATAAAACATATTAGGGGCATTATTGTTAGATGGCCACTTAAAACGCTCAATAGGTTTTTTATTCTTATATATATAGTAAGAAGCAATAATCATCATACTATCGGATTTTTTTTCACTAATTATCAGATTAGTCAAATCCAAAGGAAATCCAGAAACCATATTTCCATTTCTAGCTAAATCACCATAAATAAATATATTTTCAAAGGAATAAACATCATCACCAGCAGTTATTTTTATACCTTCAGTTTTAACATGCTTGATCATGTTAACCAAGCTTGTACAAGTTCCTAAATTTTTATTATTAAATAATTTAACTACATTTCTAAATAAAATACCATTTAACTGTAACCACTGATTAATTAAAAAAACAGTATCATCAGTTGACTTATCATCATTTATTATTAAATCAACCTCAATATTTTCAGCGTGCATTTCCACTAAAAATTTTATGCTTTCCAAATGCTCAATAATATATTTTTCATGATTAAAGGCTAATACTAAAAACGAAAATGATTTCATAATAATCAACCAACTCTCATAATTTTTCTTTTTAATGCACTAACAATAAAATAAATAAATTTTAAACCAACCATTTTGTATCCAAGTTTCAGAAAAGCAATTTTCCACAAAAAACTTCTTTTCTCATATTCATTAGGATTAGAAAATCCTCTTTTATTAAAATCAATGTTTAACTGATATTTTTCATTTTTATCTAATACAACATCACCAACCCACTTCCCTCTATAAATTGCTCCACCTTTATTATAATTATATTTAAATACATCAATATCACTATCACCTACACAATAAAATTTTTCCCGAATATTAAAAGTCTTATATGTCCCAAAGACTTCCCAAGCCCAAGGATTTTCAATTACACCAGTATATTTAATTAATTCTTGAACTCTCCATATTGCTGGAGCTGAATTCAACCGAAAGTCTACATTGTTTTTCAACTCTACATATTTATTTTTATTCTCTTCATAAAATAGATTACATTCATTCTTTTTACTAACAGCCATCTTAGTTAAATAAACCACCGAAATACTACTATCTTTTTCCATAGCATTCACTATTCTTAACAGCTCATCCTCATCAATATAATCCTCCATTATAAAATCATCAAACAATACTAAAACATATTCTGTTTTAATATCTTTTAAAGTTTCTCTTAAACGAAACCCCCATGAGTCATTATTTCTGGAGATATCCAATAAATGAGTATCAACTCCTACCCTGTCTTCACATTTAATTGTTTCCGAATTTAAAACTATATTTAGGTGATTTGGCCAATAATCTTCAATTGCAGAGAAAAATAATGGCCATATATCACTATATGCATCGCAGCTATTAACTAAGATAGTGACTTTATTATCTAATGGGTTCATATTAATCTTCTCCAGCCATTTCTCTGAACTTTGAGTTATTTTGAATCAAATAGTTAAAATTACCACTATCAATCACACTTCCATGATCAAGCATATATATTATGTCACAATTTTTGACTGTATTTAATCTATGTGCAATCATGACAATAGTTTTAGATTCACTTAATTTTTCTATTGCATTCATAATCAATGCTTCAGTTTTACCATCTAATGCACTAGTCGCCTCATCAAAGAATAAATAGTCAATATCACTATAAAGTGCTCTAGCAATACCTATCCGCTGTTTTTGTCCACCAGAAATTTGCACTCCCTTTTCCCCAATTTCTGTATGCACCCCATTAGGAAGGCCTTGGATCCAATCATTGAGCTGAGCTAAATCAATTGCTCTATTTATTTTCTCCATATCAATCTGGTTTTCTGGAAGACCAAAAGCAATATTTTCAATAATATTTCCATCTTTAAGAAAAATACTCTGTGGAACATACCCTATTCTTTTTTGCCATTGCTTGATATTATCAAAATCAACTTCATTATTTCCACATATGAAGCTTCCACTACTCGGCTTTAATAAACCTAATAGTATATCAAGCAAAGTTGACTTACCCGCACCTGATGATCCAACAAGACCAACTATTCCTTGTCTGGGTATATTTATATTTATTTCATTAATTGTATTTGTTTTTTTCCCTGGATATTTAAAACTTATATTTTCTAAAAACAAGTCATTATTACCATATTCGACACGACTATTCTTGGAATCAATATGCCTATTTTGCTTTCTGGCTTCAATCACATCTCTTTTAATTTCGCTTAATGCTGACAAATTACTTCTTATTTGAGCTAGACTACTATATATTTGTTGAAAAGATGGAAGTAGTTTGAATGCAGCAACACCAAATACAGCTAAAGTTGATATCGTTTTAGTCATATCACCATTAGAGAAGTATAAAAGTGATATTATCAAAACAACCATGCCACTATACATAATAAATTCCATTATATAGCGTGGAACATTATATAATGTATTACTTGAACCATATGCTTCTGAAAACACAACACCACTTTCCTTAAACTGCTTAACAAAGTCCTCTTGTCTATTTAAAATTATTACATCCTTGATAGACCCAAACCCTTCATTCATTAAGACAAAACGTTTTTTTGAAACTTTTGAAATATTGACACCATTTATAAGTAATTTTTTTCTAACAAAAATAAATAGAATACAATACACAAAAACAAATACTAACAATCCTGATAAAGAAATTATAGGGTCATACAGAAAAATTAATATTGATATAAAAGAAACAGCTAGAAGCCTTGCATTAATCTGAACAAATGGCTGAAGAATATTATCAGTGACTCGGCTAACTTCAGTTGCTATTTGCTTAACTAATTCAGAACTATTTATTTTAGTATAAAATAAATAGTCTTTTTTCAAATATGAAGAATATAAAGTATCACCAATTTCAGCACCTGTTCGTGCAGCAAAAAAAGATAGACTCCTTATGGTAATAACAGAAAGTATTGTTGAAATACATAAAAAAATAAATACAAGTATACCTATTATAATTATAAACTGTGTCGGCGTATCAGCATTAGATATTACATAAACTTTATTAATTAATCTATTAGTTTCAATAATACTGATATTACTAGCTAAAGCCATAAATGGCCCAACCACAGCAACACTGACGACTTCAGCTATAGCAGAAAATACAACCAATAGCTGCAACGAGTAAAACTTTTTTCTTTGTTCTTCACTTAAGATACTTAATATATCCTTTGCAAGCTGTATCACTCTTTCACCATTTGATTGATTTCCATTGCAATCTTATTTGCTTGTTCGATAGTAATAGTTGGACCTATCGGCAAACTTAATACTTCAGTATGGATATGTTCAGATATAGGATAGCTCAAATTATTCCATTCTTTATAAGCTTGCTGTTGATGGGGCGGGATTGGATAGTGAATCAATGTCTGAATCCCTTTTTTTTCCAAATACTTCTGAAGAGCATCACGATTTTTTGTTCTAATTACAAATAAGTGCCAAACATGCTGTTGGTATTTTTCAGCATTTATATTACTTAATGGCAATTCAATTAGAGGGTTATTAATCTTCTCAAGATATAAACTGGCAATTTTACGACGATGTTCAATCTCTTGATCCAAGAATTTTAATTTAACATCTAACATTGCAGCTTGAATTTCATCCAGTCTACTATTTACTCCTGGTACCAAGTTCTTATATTTTTCATGGGATCCGTAATTACGAAGCGCACGTAACATTTGAGCAAGCTCTTCATTATTGGTAGTTACAGCACCTGCATCACCGAGGGCACCTAAATTTTTCCCAGGATAAAAACTGAAGCCTGAGGCATCCCCCCAATTTCCTGCTTTTTTTCCATTTATTGTAGCACCATGCGACTGCGCTGAATCTTCTAAAACAAGTAGATTATGCTTATTTGCAATTTTTATAATTGCAGGCATTTCAGCTAATTGACCATATAAATGAACAGGTAAAATAACTTTTGTTCGCGAAGTAATTGCTTCTTCAATTTTTGAAATATCGAGATTATATGTTTTAATGTCTGGCTCAACTAAGACTGGCTCTAAATTATTTGCTGTAATTGCTAAAATACTTGCGATATAAGTATTTGAAGGAACAATTACCTCATCACCATCTTTTAACCAACCAAGCTCTTTCCACGCACGCAGTGTTAAGATAAGCGCATCTAGACCATTTGCAACCCCAATTGCAAATTTTGTTCCACAATATTCAGCAAAATTTTGTTCGAATTTATCCAGCTCATTCCCACCAATATACCAACCAGAGTCAATTACTCGTGTACAAGCCTCTATTAGCTCTGTTCTATATTGTTGATTAATATTTTTTAAATCTAAAAAAGGAATCATTCTTCTATATATCCTTTGATTATTGCTGGATTTCCAACTACGATTGCATTAGCAGGAACATCTTTGGTTACAACTGCGCCAGCACCAATGAGTGCCTTTTCACCTATTCGTATACCAGGTAATATTGTCGCGTTTGCTCCGATACTTGCTCCTTTCTCTACAATAGTTTTTGGAAACTCACCAGGATATTGCTTTGAACGTGGTTTTTTGTCATTAGTAAAAGTAACGCATGGACCAATAAAAACATTATCTTCTAATGTAATGCCATCCCATACATAAACACCCGATTTAATTGTGACGTTATCACCAATCTGTACGTCATTTTCAATCATGGTATGTGCACAAATATTACAATTTTCACCAATGACTGCTTGTGAAAAAATCACACTATATTGCCAAACTTTTGTTTTTTGACCAATATTTTTAGACTTTACATCAGACAAGGGATGAATATAAGGTTTATTCACCACCTTGAGAAACTCATCATAGCTTCGAATATAATCTTGTTCTGAAAAATGCTCACTTGCAAGAACAAGTAAAACACAATCTTCTGAAAAATCATGCATTTCACGCCATATTAAACTTTCTATTACCAAGCCTTGAGTAGCTGAGTCCAAAATAACTTCTTCTTTCTTATAACCATTATCTAGAATGAAACGACAACTTCCTTTAAGGCAAATTGCAACCTGTTTCAAATCTATATGGGCATGAAATCCACGAGGTTTATTAGTGGTATTAAAAATATAATATAAACGCTTTACTTCAAAAGGAATGGAATGATTTGATTCAATTGCAACCAACCCACCTCTTTCATCGCCAAAATTTGGCAAATCGATTAATTTAACTAGACTCATTTTAGTCATTTACCAGAGAAATTAAATATTGACCATAGTCATTCTTACTCATACTTTGGCCAATTTGTAAAACTTGTTCTTTAGACAACCAACCGTTATTTAAAGCAATTTCTTCTAAGCAGGCAACCTTGTAGCCCTGACGTTTTTCAATGGTTTCAACAAACTGAGCCGCTTCCAAGAGACTCGCATGCGTTCCTGTGTCCAACCAGGCGAAACCGCGACCTAATAACTCTACGTTTAAATCACCACGCTCTAGATACATCTGGTTAACTGTTGTAATTTCCAACTCGCCACGCTCAGAAGGCTTCACATTTTTAGCAATTTGAATAACATCATTGTCATAAAAGTACAAACCCGTCACAGCAAAATTTGATTTAGGTTGCCTTGGTTTTTCTTCTAAAGAGACAGCGCGTTTCTGTTCATCAAACTCAACCACACCAAAACGCTCAGGATCTTTAACCTGATAACCAAATACAGTTGCACCTTTTTGGCGTGCCACTGCTTGACGTAGCATTGGTGTAAAACCTTGACCATAAAAAATATTATCACCCAGCACCAAACAAATATTACTGTCACCAATAAAATCTTCGCCAATAATAAAAGCTTGTGCCAAACCATCTGGGCTTGCTTGTACAGCATAACTCAGCTCCACACCGAACTGTGAACCATTACCTAACAAACGTTTAAAACCGTCAATATCGTCAGGCGTACTGATGATCAATACTTCTCGAACTCCCGCAAGCATGAGTACAGACAAAGGATAATACACCATTGGCTTATCATAAATGGGGAGTAATTGCTTAGATACGCCCTTAGTAATGGGATATAAACGAGTACCTGAGCCACCCGCTAAAATAATACCTTTTGTTGTCATTATGCGCTTACACCTAATCGTTCACGTTGATAGCTACCATCTTGTACTCGACGGCACCATTCTAAATTATTTAAATACCATTCAACTGTTTTATGAATGCCTGTTTCAAAACTTTCCTCAGGAACCCAGCCCAAATCTTTCTTAATTTTACTTGCATCGATTGCATAGCGTAAGTCATGCCCAGGGCGATCTTTTACAAAGGTAATCAATGTTTCGTATGGTTGATTGTTGACCTGCGGTTTTAACTCATCCAAAATTTTACAAATGGTTTTGACCACTTCAATATTTTGCTTTTCATTGTGTCCACCAATATTATAAGTCTCACCTACTGCACCTTCTGTCACAACTTTATAGAGTGCGCGTGCATGATCTTCAACAAACAACCAATCACGAATTTGGTCACCCTTACCATAGATTGGTAAAGCTTTGCCATCTAAAGCATTTAAAATCACTAAAGGAATTAATTTTTCAGGAAAATGAAAAGGACCATAATTATTAGAGCAATTGGTGACGATTGTGGGTAAACCATAAGTCCTTTGCCATGCTCGGACTAAATGATCTGAACTGGCTTTACTTGCAGAGTACGGCGAGCTTGGTGCATATGAGGTTGTCTCTGTAAAAAGATCACTTGTATTTTCCAAATCACCATATACTTCATCCGTTGAAATATGGTGAAATCTAAAGGTCTGTTTTTGCTCCTGGGACAATGTTAACCAATATTTACGTGCGACTTCTAAAAGTGTATAAGTACCAACGATATTCGTACTAATAAACTCTGCTGGTCCATCAATCGAACGATCCACATGTGACTCAGCCGCTAAATGCATGACTACATCAGGCTTAAACGCTTCAAAAGCTTGCGTTAATTTTTCTGTATCGCAAATATCAATTTGTTGAAACTGATAACGACGTTCTGTATCTATTTCTTTTAATGACTCAAGATTACCCGCATAGGTTAATTTGTCTATATTAAGCACTTCACTTTGGGTGTTTTTTATAATATGTCGCACCACTGCTGATCCAATAAAACCCGCACCACCAGTCACCAAAACTCTCATACCAAACCCTGCAAATCGTTTTTAATAAATATATCGTTAAAATATTTCAATATTACCCACCAATGTAATCTAACTTTGATCACAAAGCGTGTTTTTACTCACATTTACAACTGTAAAGATTATATCTAAACTCAAGTTAAAATCATATATGAAAAGCTTTCATCCAAAGTAATTTAGCCGCTATATCATGCCATTCAAGATTAGTATGGGACACTTTATTCTTTCTATATTCAAAAATCATTGCAAAGATACAACTCAACACAGTTCTTTTTCGGTTTTAATACAAATACAGCGCAACAAGAAGATACCCAACCTATGTTTTTTAGCTTACAATCCACCATCAAGATTAAATTCTAAAGTAACAACGCAGTATAAAATAAGGGTTTTGAATGTGAAGTATCCGTACACATCACTGTTGACAATTTTAGCCATTTCAATTTCATTTTCTGGTTGTGCGATCACTTCAGGACTTCAAACCTATGATTTACCTGAGCAAGGGCAATATAAAACGGATCAAGGTGCAGAACTCTCGGTTGTTCAATTAACCCAAACGACTATTCCAAGTCTAAATATTTCCAGTCAAGCCCAATCTAGCGACCTTGCTTCATTGTTTCATCATCAACAAGGTACTTATCGTTTAAGTTCAGGTGATGTGCTCTCCATCCAGCTTTGGGCATATCCTGAAATTACACCTCCCATTCAAGATGCGACCAACATCAAAGCTGTAGGCTATCCAATTGATTCAAACGGCAATGTTCAATTACCTTTGGTTGGCTCAGTTCGTATTGCAGGGAAGACCTTAGCTGAAACCAATCGCTTTTTACACAGTCAGTTTGCAAAATATTTAAAACATCCGGATGTGGTTGTTCGTGTATTGTCTTATGAAGGGCATCGTTATTTTGTCAATGGTCAAGTGATGAAAAGTGGTCAATATACTTTAAATGATCAACCGATCAGTATTTATACTGCTTTAGGTCAAGCAGGTGGTATAGATACCAAAACAGGGGATACCACAAACATTCAGCTGATTCGAAATGGTCAAACCTATAATTTAAATACCATTCAGTTAGAGAAACAAGGACTGTCTCTACATCAGCTATTGATTCAACCGAATGACACCATTTTCGTCCATACCAAACAAGATCAAAAACTTTATGTGATGGGTGAGTCCAGTCGAAGCCAAGCACTGACTTTACGTGATCAAGGGATGACTTTAAGTGATGTACTTGGTGAAAGTGAAGGCATTAGTCCTTATTCAGCAAGTGCTGCACGAATTTATGTGATGCGTACCGATTTAAATACCAAGCAATCGACAATTTATCATCTGAACTTAAGTAGTCTAGGTAATTTGGCTTTAGCCAATCAATTTGCCATGCAAAAAAATGATATCGTTTATATTGATGCTACAGGTTTAACACGTTGGCAACGTATCATGAATCAAATTATTCCATTCTCAAGTGCTTTATATAGCTTTGACCAACTGGGTAAATAAGATGCAAATCCAAAATATACTGGTGGTCTGTGTCGGAAATATTTGTCGAAGCCCAATGGCAGAATTTTTTTTAAAACAAAGTCATCCCAATTTAAGTATTGAGTCTGCTGGTCTTTCAGCCATGGTTGGACATAGTGCAGATGATAAAGCGATTGCTTGTATGGATACTTTAAGTATTGATATGCGTAGTCATATTGCACGACAAATTAATGCGGAACTAATCAAAAAAGCAGATCTAATCTTGGTGATGAGTAAAAATCAGTCTCAACATATTGAACAGAAATGGCCTTTTGCCAAAGGTAAAGTGTTTCGTTTAGGGCACTGGCAAGGTCAAAATGTGCCTGATCCTTATCAACATAATCAAGCTTTTTTTGATGAAACATGTAAAAATATCCAAGCCTATGCCAAAGACTGGCAATCACATCTATAAATTTTAATTAGTTGTTTACCTATGAATCAAAATTCAAAAACTAATGATGATACGATTGATTTAAAAGAGTTGTTTTTCTCTTTAATCGCCCAATGGAAAGTGATTGCACTTTGTGTCATTTTAAGTTTGATCTGTGCATTACTGTATTTACGCGTCACCTCCCCAGTCTATTCCACAGATGCAATGGTGCAAGTGGAAGATGGTAAAAGTGCCGCATCAGCAGCCTTAATGGGAGAACTTAAAGATGTTGCGGGGGGGTTAGGACAAAAATCTCCTGCCGATGCTGAAATTGAGATCTTAAATTCACGTCTGGTACTCGGAAAAGTCATTAAAGACTTAAATTTAGATATTCAAATCCAAGACAATGCTGATACTTTCTTACATCGATTAATCTCTAAAGGCAAAACAAAATTCACTTATACTGCTCAAACTGTTGATTTTCAGAAAAATCAATCTAGTTTTTCTATTTTAAAGTTTAATATTCCACAATATTATGATGATAAACAACTTGTTTTAAAATTTTTAGATAAGAATCAATTTAGTCTAATTTATCAAGATCAAATTGTATTTAAAGGTAATCTTAACCAGCTTAATCAAACTCAAGACAATAAAGGTCTATGGTCTGTTCAAATCAATAGCTCCACTCCGTTTCAACAAGACTTTACTATCACTAAACTTGCACTTCCCACTGCAGTAAAATTTTTGCAAGAAAACTATTCTGTTGCCGAGAAAGGTAAAATGACAGGAGTGATTGGGCTTAATTACAACGGGAACGATCAACAACATATCACTCAGGTACTGAATCATATCTTAGGTGTTTATCATGAACAAAATATTGCACGTAAAACCTTAGAATCTAAGCAGACCTTAAGTTTCCTTGATCAGCAATTGCCTGAACTAAAGCAGCAGCTTGAAGCATCCGAAATTAAATTTAATAAATTCCGCGAACAATACAATACCGTTGATGTCACTCAAGAATCAGAGTTGATGTTAAAACAAAATGTTGAATTGGAAAAAATGCGGATCGAGTTAAAGCAAAAGCAAGCGGAATATTCGGCCAAATATACGCCTGATCATCCGCTAATGACCGAGATCAATGCGCAACTTGCCGCAATTCAGAAAAAAATGACTGATCTCAATCAGGCGATTAAACGTTTACCTGAAACGCAACGTCTGTACTTACAACTGTATCGTGATGTTAAAGTCAATACCGAGCTTTACACCTCATTATTAAACAGCTACCAG
Source organism: Acinetobacter sp. Ag2 (assembly GCF_001005515.1). NCBI lineage: Bacteria > Pseudomonadati > Pseudomonadota > Gammaproteobacteria > Moraxellales > Moraxellaceae > Acinetobacter > Acinetobacter sp. Ag2. Next base: position 58,742 of record NZ_LBNA01000048.1, on the reverse strand, counting down.
CAATTAAAAATTGTAAAAGCCGGCGAAATTGGTAATGTGCGCATCATTGATACTGCTGTTGAACCTGTAAAACCGATTAAACCGAAAAAATTGATTGTATTGATTCTTTCCATTTTTGTTGGTGGATTTATTGGTGTTCTGATTGCTCTACTTCGTAATATGTTTTCATCGGGCATTAAAGATGCAAGCCGTATTGAAAATGAGCTCGACTTGCCTGTTTACGCAACTGTTCCGCGCTCTCCAATCCAGGAAAGTCGTGTACAGTTACTGAAAAAGAAAAAGTCGATTCCTATTCTTGCGGTTAAAAATGGCGAAGATATTGCGATTGAAAGTTTACGCAGTATCCGCACAACAATTCATTTTGCCTTGAACAATGCAAAAAATAATATCATTGCGATTTCAGGACCTGCACCAGAAATTGGTAAATCCTTTATCTCAACCAACCTTGCTGCAATTTTTGCGCAGGGTAATAAAAAAGTCCTTTTGATTGATGCCGATATTCGTCGTGGCTATTTGCATAAATATTTTGATCACGATACAGCGCCAGGTTTAACTGAATATTTAACCAACCAAAGTACATTAGAGCAATGTATTGTGCATTCAAGCAGTGTAAACCACTTAGATTTTCTGCCTCGTGGGAAAAATCAAGGCAATGCAGCTGAAATGCTCAGTTCACCACGTTTTAGTGAATTGCTGTCTCAACTGTCTCAACAATATGATCATATTATTATTGATACACCACCAATCTTGGCGGTGACAGACGGTATCATCATTTCACAATTTGCAGGTGTCAACTTGGTGGTTGCACGCTATGCCAAAACTCAGATGAAAGAGTTAGAGCTGACTGTGAATCGCTTTGAACAGGCTGGAAGTAAAGTGAACGGGATTATTCTCAACGATGTTCAAGCCACAGCTGGCGGTAATTATGGCTATAATTATGCTTATGCTTATACATCGACTAAAGATGATTAATTTTAAATAAGACAAAAAAGCCAGATTCATTCTGGCTTTTTTTATACTGGGTCTATGGACAATATAACTGTATATTTTTAGTTGTTCAGCTCAGATAACTATATCGTTTAGACTAAAGAAGTTATATGCTTGAGCAGTTTCTGTTCATCCGCAAATGAACTTGTTAAAAGATTAAAATTTGGAAATTTTTATGAGTAAAGCCTTACCCATCGCAATCGCTGTAATCTTAGGTGGTGCTGCACTTGTTCCTGTTTATTATGCATCTCAACACCCTGCTGATGTAAACAGTAGTCATTCAATGTCAAAAGACGCAAAACCTGTAGAAAAAATCAGTTATGCGCTTGGTTATGAAGTTGCCAGCCAAACTCCTCCAGAAGTTGATGTCAATACCTTTATCAATGGTATTCGTGATGGTCATGCGAAAAAGCAACGAGCCTATACCGATGAAGAACTACAAAAGGCTTATGTTGAGTTTCAAAAAGAAATGCAACAAAAGCAATTGCAACAAACAAAACAGTCTAATGCATCAAGTGATGCTTTCTTAGCAGAAAATGCAAAGAAAGAAGGTGTTAAAACAACTGCTTCAGGATTGCAATATAAAATCACCAAAGCAGGCACAGGCAAACAGCCATCTGCGACTTCACAAGTCACAGTGCATTACAAAGGTCAACTTTTAGACGGTAAAGTGTTTGATAGCTCTTATGACCGTGGTCAACCCGTTGAGTTTCCTTTAAACCAAGTGATTCCAGGGTGGACCGAAGGTTTACAACTAATGAAAGAAGGCGGTAAAGCGACCTTGTATATTCCTGCAAAATTGGCATATGGTGAGCAAGGTGTGCCTGGAACGATTCCTCCAAACAGTACACTCATTTTTGATGTTGAACTGATTCAAGTGAAATAACGTTTAAAAAAAGGAGAGGTTTACTCTCCTTTTTTGGATTTTTAATTATGAAAAAGACACTGATTGCACTCAGTATGGGTTTACTAAGTAGCATTGCTTTTGCTGCACCCATTAACAATAAAAGCGCTCAGCAAGATCAACTTGGCTACAGCTATGGTTATGTCATGGGGCGTAGCAATGCTGATACACTTAAACAGATCAATTTAGATGCCTTTATTCAAGGGATTAAAGAAGGATCTACAGGTCAAAAAGCTGCATTGACCGATGAAGAAATGGCCAAAGCATTAGCGCAATATAAGCAACAGACTGAAGCTAAACAGTTGCTAGAATTTAAAAAAGCGGCTGATGAAAATGCACAACTCGGTGAAAAATTTCTTGCTGAAAATGCAAAAAAAGCAGGTGTGATTACACGCCCAAGTGGTTTACAGTACAGTATCTTGCAACAAGGAACTGGAAAATCACCTTCAGCAAAGTCCAAAGTATCTGTCAATTATGAAGGTCGCTTACTGGATGGTACCGTTTTTGATAGTTCTTTTGCACGCAACGAAGCTGTTGAATTCCAAGTCAGCCAAGTCATTCAAGGCTGGACTGAGGGGTTACAACTGATGAAAGAAGGCGCTAAATATCGCTTCTTTATTCCAGCAAAACTCGCCTATGGAGACATGGGTGCAGGTGATGCGATTGGACCAGACAGTACCTTAATCTTTGATGTAGAACTGTTGAAAGTGTTACCTTAGTTTCTTCAGCATAAATATTAAAAAACATCGCTTAATGTGCGATGTTTTTTATTTCTAATAAGCATCAATCTTATCGTTAATGCTTTAAATGTCTTGGTCTAAACCCCGATGCAAGTAAAGCAACAGCATAAGCAATCACACCGACCAGACATAAGCCAACTACCTCAAGAATCCGGATCCATTGAGAAACGCTACCATCATACCAAGTTAAAGCACACCATAACGCTGCGATCATGGCGATATTGGCAATCGCAAACTGAATGAAAAGTTTTTTCCAATGTGCGCCAAAACGGAAAATGTCTTTTTTATGCAAATAAAAATACAACATCCCCGCATTCACCAAAGCTGAACCAGATGATGCAATCGCTAAAGCCATGTGCTCTGCTTGCCAATTAATTAATTTAAAAATACCAATAAAGATAATATTTAAAATGGCGTTGGCAGCAACGGCCATTAGTCCAACACGGACAGGTGTTTTGGTATCCTGAATGGCATAGAAACCTGGCGCAAAAACTTTAATCAACATAAATGCCAATACACCGCCACTCATACATTGCAAAGCCAATGCAGTCATCTGTGTATCACGTGCATCGAAAGCACCATGCTGGAAAAGTGCTTGAATAATTGGGGTAGACAGCATAAATAATGCAATACTGGCAGGAACACCCACCAGAACAATCACACGTGCAGCCCAATCCAACATTCTACGGAACTTGGCTTGATCTTGTTCAGCTTTACTCACCGAAAGCGAAGGAAGAATCACGGTACCAATTGCCACACCGATCAGCCCTAGAGGCAATTCCGTCATACGCTCTGCACTATATAACCAAGATACAGAACCATCTTGCATAAACGATGCCCAGATTGTATTCAGTAACAAGTTAATCTGCGTCACCGACACCCCAAATAAAGCAGGTAACATCAGCTTTAAGATTCGGTCCACACCCTCATGTTTAAAATCAACTTTAGGTGGAATCAGTAATTTTTTCTTCCAAAGTTCAGGAATTTGTATCGCAAGTTGTAAAACCCCTGCTGCAACCACAGCCCAACCTAAGGCCATAATCGGCTCTGCTATATAAGGTGTTAACCACCAAGCCCCTGCAATCATCGCAACGTTGAGCAGCACAGGTGAGAACGCAGGTGAAGCAAAAGAACCGTAACTGTTTAAAATACTGCTGGCAAAAGCGGTCAATGACATAAACATCAGATATGGAATCGTCAAACGAAACATATCGACAGCAAGGTCAAATTTAGCAGGGTCACTGTGGAAGCCAGGCGCATAAACATACAAAATGACAGGTGCAATAATCATACTGATTAAGGTTAATAGTGACATCACCATTAACAAACAACCAAACACCCGACTAATCAAAATTTGCACTTCAGCATGCAGTTTTGTAGTTTTATATTCAGTGAGAACTGGAATAAATGCTTGAGAAAAAGCCCCTTCAGCAAATAATCGCCTGAAAAAATTGGGAATACGAAAGGCAACAACGAATGTGTCAAAATCTTTACCTGCACCAAAGACATTGAGTAGGACCATGTCTCGTACCAAACCCAAGACTCGAGACAGCATAGTCATTGCACTAACAATAAAGGTGGATCGCCACAGCGCCATCGTATTCACCTAGTTAAAATAAAGTCGCTATTGTAATTAAATATTCTCAAAATTGCGTTGTTAAATCATAAACAGAAATCTATTTTAGCCCTATTTTTCAATACTGAATTTTTTCTGTGTCAAATCTTCCCGAAAACGTTGCCATTCAAAGTGTGTTCCTGGATCAGTTTTTCGACCTGGGGCAATATCTGAATGCCCTGCTAAATGATGATCAGTCTTCGGATAAGCTAGTTGCAAAGCAACAACCACATCAACGAGTTGTTGATATTGCACTTCTTCAAAGTCGAGATCGTCACTGCCTTCCAATTCAATGCCAATGGAATAGTCATTACACTCCACTTTCCCCAAATATGATGAACGTCCTGCATGCCAAGCACGATCATTAAAATTAACAAACTGGATAATCTCGCCTGTTCTTAATATCAATAAGTGGGTAGAAACTTGCATCCCTTGAATGGTTTGAAAATAAGGATGAATTGACCAATCTAATTGATTTTGAAAAAATTGTTCGATATATCCACCACCGAACTGTGATGGCGGCAAACTGATATTATGAATGACAATCAGCTGAATCTCAGTATTTTCGGGACGTTGATTATAATTTGGAGATGGAACTTGTCTTGCGCCAATCAATTGACCATTTACGACCTGAAACCTTGATGCCGATTGCATATCTTATTCCTACAGGGCTTGTTTATTTTCAACAAAGCGAATTTCAATATTTTAGTGTACTCTCATCCATATAAAATAAAAACTTCTTCAAACTTGCAATGACAATGCTAATATATCGCTCAGTTTTTAAGGGCGACAACAATAGGGATATCCATGAGCATACCTGAAGCTTTGCTTGAACAATCGATTCAAATTAATATTCAACAAGCACTCCAAGAAGATATTGGCGATGCGGATATCACCGCCCTACTCACGCCAGAAGATGAGCAAGCAACAGCAACGATTATTTCACGTGAAGACATGGTTCTTGCTGGGCAACCTTGGGTGAATGCCTTGATTAAAGCCTACGATCCAACAGTAAAAATCACTTGGTTGAAAAATGATGGCGATGTTGTCAAAGCCAATGAAACGATCTATCAATTGGCAGGTTCTGCACGTAGTTTACTGACAGTGGAACGTCCAGCATTGAATTTTGTTCAGACTTTATCTGCTGTCGCAACCAAAACTGCAGCATATGTAAAATATCTGGAAGGTACGCCAACCAAACTGTTGGACACACGCAAAACCCTACCCGGTTTACGCATTGCACAAAAATATGCGGTGGGTGTAGGTGGCGGGCAAAATCATCGTTTGGGTTTATTTGATGCATTCTTAATTAAAGAAAATCACATCATGGCAGCAGGTGGAATTGCACAAGCGATCGCCAAAGCACGTCAAATCGCGCCGAACAAGCCCGTTGAAGTAGAAGTTGAAACATGGGATGAACTGAATCAAGCCCTTGAAGCTCAAGCTGACATTGTGATGTTAGATAACTTTAGCCAACAGCAAATGATCGATGCAGTTAAGCATGTTGCGGGACGTTGTAAATTAGAGGCTTCAGGCAATATCACCTTAGAGACTTTAACTGAAGTGGCGCAAACAGGTGTGGATTATATTTCGATGGGCGTCTTAACCAAAGATGTCAAAGCCATTGATTTATCAATGCGTTTTAATGGTTAAACACTCGGAATATGCCTTGATCAAGCAGTACCACGGTACTGCTTTTTTATTACAAAATATAACGATCAGTGAATAAATAATCAGCTACTTTTATGCTCAATATACTGTAAATAATCAATAAATCATCTGTATAGATAAGAGATAAACAATGAAAAAACATATTCTATTTTCATCACTCCTTACTTTAGCGATTCCGATTTTCAGCCATGCAGACACCGTCAATGTTCATGTGTTAAGTGCAACCGTCAAAGATCAAAATATTGCCAATGCCGAAGTGATTTTACAAAAGAACGGTGAACACTCTGCCTCGAGCTCTACCAATGCCGATGGACGAAGTACAGTCAATAGCAATGGTGCAGACGGCGCTGATAATTTACTGATTATCAAAAAATCAGGTTATTCAACACTTGTGGCAAAATGCCCATGTGATGGTATGACCTATGCACTCAGCCCTGTGCTTAAAGATTTAAACAGTATGCGTATTGTCCTGAACTGGGGCAAAAATCCTTTGGATCTTGATTCACATTTAAGTTATAAAAATCAGCATGTTTACTGGGACAGTAAACAAGGCTTATCAGCAAATTTAGATGTCGATGATACCGACTCTTATGGTCCAGAAACCGTCACCATTGATCAACGTCTTGAAGGTCAATATTACGTTTATTCAGTGCATGATTTTTCAGATCGTGATCGACCCAACACAAACAATTTATCCAATAGCCAAGCCAAAGTCATGGTCTATGCAGGAGAGTCGCTGATTCGTTCCTATTATATCCCGACAGGTCAAACTGGGAATTTATGGACTGTCTTCCGAATTAGCCCAGAAGGTGAAATTCAAGACATCAACCGTATTTCTGGAACCACCGTAAATGCCAGTCAAGTTGGTTCAAGTGTCTCAAATTATCAAAATCAAACTACACGGGTAAATATAGTTCCTGTTTCTACTGATGCACAGAAGCGAGCTAAAACGCTCAACCTAAATGCAGATAAAGCTTATAAAAATAATCAGATTGAACAAGCAGCCATGCTCTATCAACAATCAATTGACTACAATCCGAATGTTGGTCAAACCTATAGTAATCTTGCCGTAGCCTATCAAAAACTCAATCGTGCCTCAGAAGCATTATGGGCAAATCAAAAAGCGATTGCTTTGGCGACCAATGACAATACCAAAGCGTATTCTCATTATAATATGGGTAAAATCTATGAAAATAACCAAGATCTTGCCCAAGCCAAACATCATTATCAATTGGCAAATCAATACAAGCCAAGTGAGACTTATAATGAAGCAATACAACGAGTAAGCCGTTAAATCTTAAGCCCAAAGAATGAGTCATTTCTTTGGGCTTTTATCTTGGTTAACTCAGTCAAAATTTTAGTTAAAAAGTTTAATTTGCTTACAAAATAGACAGTTTTTACATAGAATAATTGCCTGAATCAGCCTATAATTTTTGGCTCTCCAAGACTTTGCTAAAATTAGGCCGATGAAGACGTTGAAACAACAAGTTTTGTTTTTACTTGTCGCTTTTTTATCAGTATTTGCTTTTTTCTTATACCAAGAAGATATCACGCGTTTCTTTCAATTACGTGACATCTATCTAAAGCCACGCCTGTATAAATATGCTTTTTCTATCTTACTGAATTATGCTTTCATCAGCTTATTCTATTTAATTTTAAGAAAAACCTTTGCAACGATTTTACTGAGCCAATTTATTATTTTTTTACTCAGTTTTATCAACATTAAAAAAGAGCAATATCTTTCAGCCAGCTTAGTCCCTAGTGATTTTTTATTATTTAAAGAAACCTTTATTGCTTCCCCCATCTTATTAAAAATTGCTGTTTTTGCTGCTATCGCGGTGTTTATTGCATTGTTTGTATTTTTATACCGCAAAGAAAAATTAGGTAGTAAACCCTTACTCTTAACCAATAGCATTCTATCTTTTGCGATTCTTGGATTTTTTATTACTGCTAATTTTAAAAATAATTTTAGTGAATCCTGCGCCAATGCTGCAAAAAATTCGATTTGTCAGTATGCACAATACTTACCCAATACACGTGGTGATTGGATTGGTGATCATTTGACTATTCGATATTTGGGATTTCCAACATTCTTCTTTTCTAAGACTGTGGACGGCTTAAACAATAAAATCTTCCAAACTGAAGTGATTCCTGAAGAAAAAGTGGCGACGCTTTATCAACCGATGATAGATGAAAACCAACAAGCGACAACATCGAATCTAGAATCCGAGGATCAGCCACAACAACAACTGCCCAATATTATTTTTGTCATGAGTGAGTCGCATTGGGATGCCACAAAATTAGACAAGAGCATTCCTCGAAATATCACCCCAACAATCAATAAAAATCAGGTCTCTACTGTACTTTCCCCAAGCTTTGGGGGCGGTACTGCCAATGTTGAATTTGAAGTATTGACCAGTTTAAATACCTATTTGAATCACAATGAATTGGCTTATGTATCAAAACTCAAACGCCCAACCTACTCATTGCCGATGTATTTAAATAGCTTAGGTTATGAAACAACAGCTATGCATAACAATGGTAAATATTTTTATAACCGTAGCGCTGTTTATCAAAATCTAGGTTTCAACCGTTTTACCTCGATTGAAAATATGATCAACATGGCTGACCGTGCCAAATATATCAATGCTGCAGGTTGGGCAACAGATGATTTGATTTATAGAAGTATTGAAAATCAACTGAAGAATACAGATAAACCGCAATTTATCTATGCGATCAGTGTTGAAAACCATCCGATGTATAGCGATGATCGTTTTGGTAAAGACCATTTTAAAATCACCAAAGACGGCATCAGCGATAACAGTAAACGTGCACTGAATACCTATTTAACAGGGATGCAGCGTGCGGATGATAAATTGAAAATGCTGATTGAAAATGTCAAACAGCTTGAGCGTCCTACGATTGTCATATTCTTTGGTGATCATTTGCCAAATTTACAAAAAGTATATGATGAATATGGCTTTTTTAAATCCGAGCAAGAAAAAGCTGAAAAGAAAGATGTGCGTTTCTTTGAAACACCACTTGCTGTATGGGCAAACTTTCCTATTGACCGAAAGCAATTTAAAGGACCTTTTGTTGCTGCACACTTCCTTGCACCTAAAGTGCTTGAAGCAGCACATGTTCCCCTTTCACCCTATTATCGCTTTGTGAACAATGTCAGCTCTTGTTATCGCACTGTTCATCAAACAGGTATACAGACACAAAAATCTTGTGAATTTAATCAAGCTGAGATTTTACAGCAGTACAAAGACATGAATATGGATGTCTTGAATGGCAAGAACTTTACTTACCAGATTTTAAAATCGAAAGCTGAAAGCTAACGGTTGGTTCAGGAAGATTCTGCTGAATCTTTCTGATCAACTTTTTGTTCAATCTGCTGTTGTTGATCATTGTTTTTGACTTCAAATTCTTTGCTTTCAAAATCCTCACGGCGAGGATCTCCTGCCATCAACATAAAAGTAATCACTGCAAATAGAAAAATCAGAATTTTCATAAAATGCCCCAACAACTCAATAAAATTTCACCTATTCTAAAAAGACTTGTTTCAAAACCCTTGAAGACTCTGTAGATAAAACATAGGACATTGTGCTGATTTATGTATCTATTGAAGTAAATAGATGATTGGAAGCTTAAACATGTAATTTTACGCAAATGATGCGGTCTTTGATCAACTCAAAAAATAAGGTGCAAAACGCACCTTATTTCAAGCTGAACAATCAAATACTGAAAGATTAAGACTCAATAAATCCCATATATGGATCTGAGAAAGAGTCTTTACCCGTTTCAATACGTCCAGCAAAACGGCGTTTAAAGGAACTGTCGCCCTCGATCGTGACGGTAAAATCATACCAACCACCAAAATCAGACATATTCCAGTTCAATTCCTTTTCCGTTGATGCTGTTTCAATATTCCACGTTTTATTCGGCAGATAGGCATTGGCTTTTACCATCAGTTTTGCAGGTTTACTTGCATCATGACGAACTTTTAGATAGATCTTTGGATCACACTCTTCAACACACACCCGCACTTCTGCCAACGACTCAACCTGTGCAGATTTAGTCAAATCTCCAGCAAAACCACGGTGAAAACCGTTAGGTCCCAATACCCATAAATCATATTTTCCAGTGCTGGTGTTCCATACGTCATCCAACTGCTTTCCTGCTTCAACCATATAACGGCGAGGGATTGCTTCAAGATTCAACTTATCATAAACATGGAATACTGCTGCGTGTGTTCCCGTATTAGAAAACATTAATTTGACTGTTTTTGCCGCCAAATCGACTTTCGCACTGCTATGTAAAATGTAAGGTAATGCACGGGATAAACGTGTTCCGATCTCTTGAACTGGGTAAACCTGACTCAAAGGGCGTGAAACTTGAGGCAATAAGGCCTGTGCATTTCGAATTGCATCCGCTTCACTTTTGGTTTTCTTACCCATCAATTCTTCAATCGCAAGTGTATTTGGATTCTTAAAATCAAATGCTGTTGTCAAATCTCCACATACTGCCCTGCGATATGGACTAATATTGGGTTCTTCTACCCCAAAACGCTGTTCCAAGAATCGGATCACCGAAGAGTGATCAAAAACCTGTGAATTCACCCATCCTCCTCGGCTCCATGGTGATATGACATACATCGGCACACGAATTCCCGGACCATATACCCCTACACCATTACTGACTTTTGGGTCAGTAAAGTTTGGTTGCCCAGCTGAAGCTTTTGCATGTGTTGCATATTCATAAGAAATTTGTTCATCGGTCAATGTGGTTTTACCTTGCATTTGACCTGAACTGTCCTTAGATGGCGCACTTGGTGAAGGAACATGATCAAAGAAACCATCATTTTCATCAAAATTCACCAATAAAACGGTTTGACTCCAAATTGCAGGATTTTCGGTCAACGCATTTAGCACTTCTTGAATATACCAAGCACCTTGAACAGGGCTTGATGGTCCAGGATGTTCACTATAGGTTGCAGGAGCGACCATCCAACTCACTTGTGGCAATTGACCTTTGGCAATATCTTCTTTAAAGGAACCCAGAAATCCACCATCAGGCATCGTATTGGCAATCCCTTTATACAAAGGCTGTGTTGAATCAATTGCAGGATCGTAGGCTGGACAAACGGTACTATTATTGACGGGTTTACCTGACAACTCATTGGCACGACGATATTGCTTAAATCCAGCCAAAGGATTGTCGGTAAAGTTATCTGGCATATTTTGATAAACTTTCCAAGTTATACCTGCTTGTTGTAAACGCTCAGGATAGGTCGTCCAATCGTAGCCCGTGGTTGATGGACCAATACTATCCAAATCATTCACCACACTTGCCACACCCGCAGCTTTAGGACCATTCGAGCCCGTCCATAAGAACATACGGTTAGAGTTCGTACCTGTGTGCATGGCGCAATGGTATGCATCACATAAGGTAAAGGCATTGGCAAGTGAAAACTGAAATTCAACTTCTTTCTGTTTGTAATATCCCATTGATTGAGGCTGCTTATATTGCACCCAGTTGCCCATACGCCCATGGTTCCAAGCAAATTGACCATCAGTCCATGAGTGTGGTGTACCACTGACACGTTGTGCATTGCCACGAGTACTGTCTAAATGGTAAGGAAAAATTTTATTTTTATCTTTGTCGTATTGTTCCCAAACTTTGCGGTTGTCTGATAGTGGAATCGTAAAACGATCACCAAAGCCTCGAACGCCTTTGAATGTTCCAAAATAATTATCAAATGAGCGGTTTTCTTGAGTCAAAATGATGACATGCTTTACATCTTTAATTGTGCCTGTTTCGACTTTGGCATCAATCGCTAAGGCTTTTTGAATGCTGGCTGGAAAGCTAGCTAAAGCGGCTGTACCAAAGATTGTTTTTGTAGAATTGATTAAAAAATCACGACGTTTCATGTCTATTTCCTTATATTTTTATTATGGTGCGCAATGTACTTTACAAGTGGGTGCTGGCGGATTCGTGGTTGATGTTTCGTTGTTATCATCATTACAAGCACTGAGCAGTACACTCAGACTCGTCACTGCAATCAAGAGGAAATTTCGCATTGTCCTGTCCATGAAATAAATGTAGCCATAGTCAATATGATCCCAATGACAATAGGGTGAAGTTTTAATGGCAATTTAATGACGATCAAAATACACCACTATATTTTTCACATAAAAAAACGCATCCGAAGATGCGTTAGATTTATAGCAATTTAGATGATGAAGGAATTACCAACCCAAGGCTTCTTGCTGCTTTTTGACCAACTCTTGGATTCCTTTTTCAGCCATTTCTAACATTGCATTGGATTGAGCACGGGTAAAAGGTTTATCTTCTGCTGTACCTTGAATTTCAATAAATTCACCCGCTTGAGTCATCACTACATTCAAGTCAGTTTGACAGTTAGAATCTTCTTCATAACAAAGATCAAGTAACACTTCATCTTGATAAATCCCGACTGAAATTGCAGCGACCAAGCCTTTTAGTGGGTCTTGTTTGATTTTTTTCTTTTCTAACAACACATTCATCGCATCAATCAATGCAACCGCAGCACCAGTAATAGAAGCAGTACGTGTCCCACCATCCGCTTGAATCACATCACAGTCAATTGTAATTGTATTCTCACCCAACTTTTTCAAGTCAACCATTGCACGTAAGCTACGACCAATCAAACGTTGAATTTCTTGAGTACGCCCTGATTGCTTTCCACGAGCCGCTTCACGATCACTACGGGTATGGGTAGAACGTGGCAACATGCCATATTCAGCAGTTACCCAACCTTGTCCTTGTCCTTTTAAGAAACGAGGTACTGAATTGTCAATACTTGCAGTACACAGCACTTTTGTATGACCAAATTCAACCAATACAGAACCTTCCGCATAACGTGTGTAGTTACGAGTAATTTTAACTTCACGTAATTGATCTAATGCACGTTGGTCGATACGCATAGTGTGTCCTTATTGGATTCAGAAATAATGCGGCTAAGTATAACAGATACTCTAGTGTTGGTTTTGTTACAAGATGGTGGTTTTTGAAATTGCTGAGTATACGTCGCTGACTGACAGACCGGTCCAAACCACTTGCATGCGACGGAGCATCATCTTAAAAATAATTGGATCAATGTGAAAGTTTTCATACATCACGATGCCGAAATAAATTTATGCATAAAGTCGCCACACTACAAATCAATAATACTGCTGCCAAATTTTGTCCCCAACCAGCCAAAACTAATCCCCCACCTAATAATAAATAATACATCAAGCCCAACAGTGCGCCTGCTGTACCTAAACATTCAGCATAGTGTTTAAGTGCTGTCGCAAGAAGATTAGGGATGGCAAGCCCATATGCAACCATGATCAACAGTACAGGAAAAATAAATAACCAACTCTTGATGGCTAGAGTGATACAGATCAAAACACTCCCCAAAATAGCAATCAATGCCGCAATAGACACCAAAGTATGGGGATTGACGTTTTTATTAAGCAAAGATTTATTCAGTAATGCGCCAAAAATGGCGCCTAAGGTCAAACACAGACCGCTCAATCCAAACACCCATGATGAGGCTTCTAATATTTGAAAATAGAAAGGAGACAACTGATAGTAAGCAAAAAGATTGATATTAAAAAGTGCAACCAAAAATGCGGTTTTCCAAATCTCATTATCTTTAAGCATGGCAATAAAAATATGAAGAATAGGAACTTTTTTATTGTTTTTAACAAGCGTCTCAGGGAGCTCAAACACACACCAACACATAAGCAGGATTGAAAATAGCGCTAAACCTAGAAATACACCTTGATATCCCCACCATGTTGTGATGAATGCGCCAAATACCATACCTAGAGCTGGGCTAAGCGCAAGCAGAATACCAATGATGGAAAAAATCTTGACCAGCTCCTTGTCTTTGAAAGTATCTCGAATAATAGTTTGTGTTCCGATGGAACCCACAGCAGCACCAAATGCCGAGAACATTCTGGCGATGATTAAATCATCAAAAGTACGACATAAAATCGCAGCAATCGAGGCAATCGCATAAATCAATAATCCACCCAATATCGATTTTCGTCTTCCCAAAATGTCACACATCTGCCCCCAAAAGACGATACCCAGCGCAAAGGCAATGAAATATAAAGAGATCGTTTGACTCGCTTTTTCAGAACTTATATGGAATCCATGTGCAATATGAGGCAGTGCTGGGCTGTAGATCGTCTCAACAACTTGGGGAAACATCATCAAAACAGCCAGTAAATAAAATATAGATTTCTTTAACATTTTCTTTTGAATACGTTGAATTGAACCATCGAGAAAAATAACAAAATCAAATTTTGAGAGATATAATCATAAAAGACATATTATTTATAAAATCGGACAAACAATGGCATGGTTAGCAGCGGATGCTGATTTTAATCCAGATCAACTCGGATTAAATGTGATCGGTATTGCTTCGGAAATTGCTCGACATGATTCGGGAGAACATGCCCACAAAATGGGACAACTGCTATTTACCAGCAGTGGCAGTATTAGAATTACCTTATCTGGTCAGCTATGTATCCTGCCCCCTGCACATATCGCATGGATTCCACCAGACACAACTCATCGTGCTGAAATGAGCCAAGTGACTGGCTATCGCTCGGTATATATTAATACCGTTCAATACCCAGTACTTCCTAAAGAAGTCAAAGTCTTGCAAGTTAGTGCTTTATTAAAAGAAATATTGGAGAGAATCGCTTTCGCTGATTTTGATACGGACTGGAGCAAACGACCTTTTTTGGATTTATTTAATGTTGGATTGAATGAAATTGAAACTGCACCATCAGTATCGGTTATTCTACAATTTCCAACTGATCGTCGATTAAGAAAATTTTTAGGTACTGAGCTATTACCGCATTTAAATGTATTTGCAGATCTGGTTGGACTCAGTGAAAAAACCATTGGCAGAATTTTTTTACGCGAAACAGGTTTGAATTATCAGCAGTGGCGACAACAATGGCGTTTTCTGAAAGCGATAGAATTATTATCTAAAAATGAAAAAATATCCGTGATCAGCCATCACTTAGGTTTTTCCTGTGAGAGTGCCTTTATCTCCTTTTTTAAAAGAATGTCGGGGAAATCACCAAGGATGCTGATTAAAAAAGATCAATCATGATTGGACCCGAAGCTGAATTTTAAAATTGAGTTTTTATATTTTAAACAAAAGAACCTTGTCGCTCTCAACAAGGTTCTTTCAGACTTTCGCCACCATAAAAGGGCTTTGTAAGATAAAATCTAAGCAAAAATCCCTTTCACTTTCTGCACTGATTGAGTAATGCTTGTGGTCCAGTGATTAGGTAAAGAACATTTCGCTAAACGTACCCACACACTACCAAACTGTTTAAAGAAATTCGCTTCATTATAATTGATGTCATATTCTGCACATAACGCCTTAATTTTAGGAGCAACTTCCGCATAACGGTTCGCAGGCATATCTGGAAATAGATGATGTTCAATCTGATGACTTAAATTACCACTTAAAATATGCAACCAATCGGTTCCGGTAAAATTGCTCGAACCACGAATCTGGCGTAAATACCATTCTGCACGTGTTTCATTTTCAACATTATCCGCTTCAAAGGTTTCGGCATCCTCAGTGAAATGACCATTGAAGATCACTGCTGAAGACCATAGGCTACGAATCACATTGGCAATCGCATTCCCTGCCAAAACAGGTAAAGCATTTGGTCCTGCGATCAATGGAAAAAACACGTAATCTTTTAAAATCTGACGGCGCGCTTTTTTACGAAATTTTGTAGCATCTGCCCAAACTTGTTTCCACGTTTTGGTTTTGTAAACCAAAGCATCTTCTAAATGCAGATTCTGTACACCGACATACCATTCAAAAAATACCATCAATTGAATCGCCAATGGGATATTGAATAAAAAGCGCGGTTCCCACTTTTGTGACTCACTGACTCGAAGTAACCCATAGCCAACATCATGGTCTTTCCCGACAATATTGGTATAGGTATGATGCACATAATTATGGGTATATTTCCAATCATCACCTGTTGCCATGGTATCCCAGTCATAGTTTGCCCCATTCAAACTTGGATCATTTAACCAGTCGAATTGTCCGTGCATGACATTATGTCCAAGTTCCATGTTTTCAACGATCTTGGAAATACCCAACAACCCTGTGCCAATGACCCAAACTGGTGGAATCCATCCCCCGAACATCAACATTCCACGGGATGCTATTTCACTATAACGCACAAAATTTCGGATTTTATAAATGTACTTGGCATCTTGTTCTCCCAAGCTGTCCATCACTTCACGGCGTATTTCATCCACCCGACGACCAAACTCTGCTGTTTGTTCAGGGTTTAAATGTTTTGATTTACTGTTTGGAAAATTGACTGACATATTCATTGTTTTACTCCTCAGCGCTTCATTTTTAGAAGCTTTCGCTGAATTTTAGGTACAACTTCCTACGTCTAGCTTCAACAGAGCAAGAAGTTGCTTAAATTTATTTAAATGATTACTTTAATTTACAGATTAATGACCACAGGACTAACGGCCTGACTGATACACAATTTAATTTGAGTGTTGCTGTCATGGTCAATTTCACCCGTGAGTATATTCTTGGTTGAACCACTCACTTTAGTACATGTACAGGTATTGCAAATCCCCATACGACAACCATGTGTTGGTTTTAACCCTGCATGTTCAGCACTCTCAAGAAGGTTAGAACGCGCTTCAAACTCTTGTTGTGAGCGTAAAAAAACGATTGGTTGTGCTTCTAGGCTTTCGTCTACTGCAATCTGGAAATATTCCTGTTTTAAGCGCACTGTAATATTCAAATCCTGATAAATTTGATTGATGCTTTGCATCATGGCATTCGCACCGCAGGCATAAGTTTGACGTTGCTGAAAATCAGTAACTAAACTTTGCAATAGCTTGATGTTTAAATGCTGTTTTTGCTGAACTGTATTGATGTAATGATAATTAAACTGTGGGTATTGCTGAAAAAGCTGTTCCAAATCTGCATGATATGCTTCATCCCGACTAAAATAAATTAAATCTACAGGACGATCTGAATCAGTCAATGCTTCAAGCAACAGCGAGTAAATTGCGGTGATTCCACTCCCAGAAGCCACCAATAATAATGGGGTATGATCTTGGTCTAAAACAAAATCACCTTGAGGTTGAGACAGTTCAACCACACGTCCAAAAGCCAACTGGCTTAATGCAGTAGAAACCTTACCTTGTTGCTTAACAGCGATAATAATGTCGCCAT
The DNA here is from genome assembly GCF_001005515.1 of Acinetobacter sp. Ag2. Lineage (NCBI taxonomy): Bacteria > Pseudomonadati > Pseudomonadota > Gammaproteobacteria > Moraxellales > Moraxellaceae > Acinetobacter > Acinetobacter sp. Ag2. The sequence goes on along the minus strand of NZ_LBNA01000048.1, from coordinate 41,535 downwards.
TATTCAAAAATTTCACGACAGAATAACTGCGTTGTTGACGTACACCTGCAATTTCTACAGTGATTAAAACACTTTGACCTGCTTTAAATTGCTGATGTTTAAAATTACGATTTGGTCGTAATTGAATTTGATAAAAGTCAGTGCTCAACGCACGTGTTTTAACTACTGTGGCTTTAACCTTTTTCCAAGCCCAAATAGGATTGATTTTTTCTGCGATAAAATCGACGAAATCCTCACGAACCCATTCTGGCTGATACTGCATATAGCTACTCATGTGACGTTCCTCTTTGTGCTTGCTATTTATTGAGTGAACAAACGTTCTTTTAGTGAACATATGTACACTATAATCATTTTTTTAATTCAGTCAACACCTGTACACTGACATTCGTCGTTTAATTTGTTTTTATTTTTGATAGACTCATCACAACAAAAATCTTTGGATATCCAAATGTCGATACGCGATGAACGTAAACAACAGAGCCGTCAGGCTTTACTTGATGCTGCTTTAACCTTAAGCACATCGGGTCGTTCATTTTCGAGTATCAGTTTAAGAGAAGTTGCCCGTGAGGTAGGTTTGGTACCAACAGCGTTTTACCGCCATTTTCAAGATATGGATGAGTTAGGTAAAGAGTTGGTCGATCAAGTGTCCTTATACCTTAAAAACGTGTTGCATCAATTGGGCAAAGGACTTGCTCATCCAGAAGCCAAGACCAAAACCAGTATGGAACTATTCTTTGAAGCTGTAGACAGTAGTCCCCAACAGTGGATTTTTATGATTTCGGAACGTTGGGGTGGTTCAGAAATTGTTCGTCGTGCCATTTCACGCGAAATCGACTTTTTGAATGATGATCTTGCCAGTGATTTAAAAAAATTTGAAGTGATTGATAATTTTCGTGATGAGAGTGATTTAAAAGTCATCACCAACATTCTGATTAATCTATCTTTTACTTGGGCAATGTCTTGGATTAGCCTGTCTCGCCAGTATTCAGGTATCGAACTTGAATTACAGAAAATGGTGTTAAAAAAGCAAGCTGTGACTCAAATTCACTTAATTTTCAAAGGGATTGAAAATTGGGAAGTCAAAGCATCTTAAACACCCTCACTTAAATTTCTAGACGAAGGTTGACACTGGCTTAAGTTAGTGCAAAACTTATTGGAACAATCGTTCCAATAAAAACATTCTATGCGTAACAAAGAATTTGAACCAGATGAAATTGCCGATGCTGCCATGCAAGTCTTTTGGCAAAAAGGCTATGCTGCAACTTCTGTACAAGACCTTGTAGATGGTACAGGGCTTTCACGTAGCAGCTTATATAATACTTTTGAAAATAAACACAAGCTCTATCAGGAAGCATTAAAACGTTATCAGGCAATCACTACTGCAAATATTCAAAAACTGACTGGGGATACGTCTGTTCAAGAACGCATACATCAATTATTGCTTTCAATTCTTGAGGATGAATTAAAAGATCCACAACAGAAAGGCTGTTTGGTTGCCAATGCTGCTTTAGAACTTGCTGCACATGACTCAGATGTTGCTCAGCAAGTACAACATAATTTTCAACGTCTTCAGCAAGCTTTAGCACAGATCATTGTTGATGGGCAACATAGCGGTGAGATTTCAATTGATAAAAATCCAGAAGCATTGGCTTATTTTTTGGTCAATACCATTCAGGGAATGCGAATACTGGGTAAAGGTAGTGATTTAGCAGAAAGACAAAAAATTTTACAACATGTCATTGATATAACAATGTTATCTCTCTAATTCGACAAGTCAAAATGCTTTCAAGATTTTGGCTTTTTATTTCAACCATTTTGGAACAATCATTCCAATAAGAACACAACAACACAGTGATCTTGCTATAACAAGGATTAAATATGATGAAAATTTTCACACCCAACCATATGAATAAATTTAATTTATCAATCTCTATTGATCATGCAAGGGAGATCACAACAAACCCATTACAAGCTCAATGGACTAGACAGGCATGCCACCTTATCACAGCACAGGAAATCCCCCATGTCTGATCATCAAAAATCTCAAAAGCAGCCATCACCCAACAAAACTGTTGAAAAGTTACCTGTATTGCAATTGCTTGCTTTTACCTTAGCAGGCTTTCTCGCCATCATGACAGAAACCTTACCTGCTGGATTACTACCACAAATCAGTCAGGGACTGGCAATCACAGAAGCTCAAGCAGGTCAATTTATTACGCTTTATGCCTTAGGGTCTGTGATTGCCGCAATCCCTGTCATCACCTTGACACGAGACTGGAACAGGCGCCCTTTATTTTTATATGCAATTACAGGTTTATTGATCTTTAATAGTCTCACCGCAATTTCAACGCACTATTATTTTATCTTGGTTGCGCGCTTTTTTGCAGGTATGTCAGCAGGTGTGATTTGGGGATTACTGGCAGGTTATGCACGACGCTTAGTTTCGTTTCATCTGCAAGGCAAAGCTTTGGCGATTGCCAGTGTTGGTCAACCTTTGGCTCTATCTCTGGGAGTACCCTTAGCAACATGGTTTGGTCATTTGTTTGGCTGGAATCAGGTCTTTTGGGCAATGTCTGTACTCGCACTGATCCTGATCATTTGGGTACGTGCCATGATTCCAGACTTTCGAAGTCAGCCCCAGCAACACAATAAGTCTATTACACGGGTAGTTTCGAGCGCTGGCATTTTACCGATTCTGGCTGTCTTACTATTTTGGATCTTGGCACACAATATGCTCTATACCTATATTGCACCTTATTTAACTCATATTGAATTAGGTCAGCATCTTGATCTTGTGCTGATGTTGTTTGGTTTCTCCTCCATTCTTGGTATTTGGCTGGTGGGTTTGTGGGTAGATCGTTATCTAAGAATACTCACCTTAATCAGCCTAATTGTTTTTGCATTGAGTTGCGTATTACTGATTTTTATTCATAACGATCTGATCGTTCTTGCCTGTATCGCAATTTGGGGAATGACCTTTGGTGGAGCGCCTACCCTCTTACAGACAGCACTTGCCGATGCTGCTCAGGAAGATGCCGATGTTGCACAATCGATGTTGGTCACTGTTTTTAATTTAGCAGTCGCAGCTGGTGGATGGCTCGGTAGCATGATCTTGAATCACACAGGGGCTTCAAGCTTTCCACATTATATGTTGGGTTTGCTTATTGTCGCGCTGTTGATTGTGAGTTTGAGTCATCAACATGCTTTTAAAAGTGGTCAACGAAAACTGGCTTAAACATCGTCTAAACACTTTAGATATAAAAAAACCCGCAAACATTTGCGGGTTTCTGAACTGATCAGGCTTATTTTCCTGTACGTTCTTTATTTACAAGATAGTCAACAACTTGTGTCACTTTAGCATCTTCACCTTGAACCACATATTTACCGTTGACCACAACTGCTGGTACACCAGAAAGTTGATATTGTTGTGCCAACTGGTTTGATTCAGCAATTTTTGCTGTGATCGCAAATGAACTATACATGCTGTTGAATTTTGCTTCAGGTACGCCATATTGCGTAAAGAATTTAGCAAAGGCATCTTTTTGGAGAACTTGTTGATTACCTGAAAAGTTAGTATGGAACAAAGGCAAATGTGTACGTTTGCGTACACCTAGTGCTTCACTGACATAGTATGCACGCGCACCTTGTTCCCATAATGGATTCATCGCAGCAGGTGTACGAATAAAGTTAACATCCTTAGGAATCTTCTTTAACCACGTTTGCATATGTGGTTCTAATTTGAAGCAATGTGGGCATCCGTACCAAAAAAATTCACGTACTTCAATTTTACCTGGTACTGCAACCTTTCCAGGATTTTGAACAACGGTATAATCTTTGCCTGCAACAAAATCAGCGGCCATGATGTTTGCAGAAAATGCCATCACCATTGCGGTCATGCCACCTAAAATAAATTTTTTCATTGACTTTATTGTCCTCTAAGTCGTCTTGTATAGCTTATGCATTCACTATAAAACAAATATGAGAAAATCGTTTTCCTTCTGTGAAGTTTTTTACACGATTCATCGCTTTTTTCGGATTTATGGTTACACTAGGGTCTGTCGAGAATGAATCTATGGTTTCAACAATCGGTATTTTTTAGTCATACAAGGCATTCATAATGAAATTTAGTTATGCTAAATAAATTATTCATCACCGAGTCATGTCAAAACATACCATTGTTTCCAAGACTTTTGGCAAAGATCACCCAAACCTCGCTATGGAACTCGGTAAGGGAATAGCCCTTAACTCGGTTACATATCTGTTTGAATAAATTTTAGCCTAAAGTACAACCAAGGTATCAAATCTCAACAGACCCTAACATAACTGAACTTAATTTTTGATTAAAACAATTTACTTAGAGGTGACGAACATGTCGCAACTTAATGTTGATCCACAGGAAATTGCTAAATTTGAAGCATTAGCTGCTTTATGGTGGGATCAGCACTCTGAGTTCAGACCCTTACATCAAATCAATCCATTACGTTTAAATTGGATTGACGAACATGCCAATGGTCTTACTGGCAAGAAGATCCTCGATGTTGGTTGTGGTGGCGGCATTTTGGCTGAAAGCATGGCTCGTCGTGGTGCAGATGTTTTGGGTATCGATATGGGTGCAGCGCCACTCAATGTGGCACGTTTACATGCAGAACAGGAAAATGTTCATAATATTGAATATCGACAAATCCCTGTAGAACAACTGGCTGAAGAGCAAGCAGGTCAGTACGATATTGTGACCTGTATGGAAATGCTGGAGCATGTGCCTGATCCTGCTTCAATTATCCAAGCTTGTCAGAAGTTAGTAAAACCAAATGGTCATGTGTTTTTCTCCACCATTAACCGTAATCCAAAATCCTATCTGTTTGCGATTATTGGCGCAGAATATGTCTTACGTCTATTGAAAAAAGGCACGCATGACTATCACAAATTCATTAAGCCTTCAGAACTGGCTCATGACATTCGTCAATCTGGTTTAACACTTAAAGATATGACAGGTTTACATTACAACCCGCTCACCAAACACTATTGGCTCGCAGCAAATGTAGACGTGAACTATATGGTATATACCGTGAATGAAGGTGTCTGATGCAAGCTGTTCTTTTTGATTTAGACGGCACCTTGATTGATACTGCCGCAGATTTTATTCGCATCATCCAAGATATGTGCAGAAATGAAGGGCGTGCTGTTGTCGATGCAGATTTGATCCGTACCCAAGTCTCTGAAGGCGCGCGCGCGATGGTCAAGCTGGTTTATCCAGAACTTGAAGTTGATGACCCAGTTTTTCTCGCTCATCGCCAACATTTTTTGGATTTATATGGTGCAGACATTGCCGTTGATACAGATCTCTTTGCAGGGATGTATCCGCTTTTAGCGGAGTTGGAAAGCAATGAGATTCCTTGGGGTATTGTGACCAATAAGCCTCGTTGGCTTAGTGAGTCGTTACTTCAAGCACTCAATTTAACTGAGCGTTGTGCTGTACTGGTTTGCCCAGAAGACGTGAAACAGACTAAACCTGACCCTGAGCCAATGTATTTAGCTGCAAAACAGATTGATATTGCCCCAGAACAATGCATTTATGTAGGCGATCATCCTCGTGATATTGATGCTGGACGAAATGCGCAGATGTATACCATCCTTGCTGCTTATGGTTATTTACCATTACAGTACAAAGATGATTTAGGTGCTTGGCAAGCGGATTGTATTGTGGATAATGTTGATGAATTACATCAAGTTATCAAGAAACTTGTCAACATTTAGAATTGTTAAAAATTCTTTAATTGTTCTAACAAGATAATAAAAAGACACTGAAACATCTTGAATATGATGTTTCAATGTTTTTATATTGAAACTCAAATCACATCATAACAACTATAGGAGGTCTCCCATGAAATATTCAGAATATCAACCTCGCCCAGATTTATTGAAGGATAAAATTATCCTGATTACGGGTGCGGGAGACGGTATTGGGCGTGCAGCAGCACTCAGCTATGCCTTACACGGTGCCACTGTCGTTTTACATGGTCGTACGCTCAATAAACTTGAAGTCATTTATGATGAAATTGAATCATTAGGTGCGCCGCAGCCGGCGATTTTACCTTTACAACTCTCAACTGCTTCCGCTCGAGATTACGAACTTTTGGTTGATACGCTTGAACAGCAATTTGGACGTTTAGACGGTATTTTACATAATGCGGGTATCTTAGGCGAACGTGTGGAACTGGCAAACTATCCCGAAGAAGTTTGGGATGATGTGATGGCAGTGAATTTACGTGCTCCTTTTGTTTTGACCCAAGAACTCCTGCCTTTATTGCAAAAATCTGAACATGCCTCGGTGGTCTTTGCAAGCTCAGGTGTTGGACGAGAAGCACGCGCACAATGGGGTGCTTATTCGGTATCAAAAATAGCGATTGAAGCGGTGAGTAAAATTTTTGCCAAAGAAAATACTTATCCGAATATTCGCTATAACTGTATTAATCCCGGTGGTACACGTACGGCAATGCGTGCCAAAGCCTATCCTGATGAAGATCCAAAAGTGCTACCGTCACCAGAATCAATTATGCCAGCATATCTTTACTTGATGGGTGATGACAGTCTTTCATTAAATGGCGAAAGTATCGACGCACAAGACTGATTGATTTTCCCCTCACCGCGCTTGTGATCAGTGAGGGGAAAATATTGTTGAGTGAATTTTTTATAAACATCATCAAAGTTTAGATTTAGAAAGTCACTTAAATCGATTTATTCAATTAAAAATATAATTATATCCAGTTTTTCAAATCACATAAGGTCCTTTATAGTTTTCCTCAACAAAACCAGATCTAGAGAGGAATGAATCATGACTGATTTAAAATATAAAGTAGAGATCATCCGTTCAATTGAACAATTACAACTGCCAAATGATTTTATTCAAGCACTGGATGATGCTTATCAAGCAGAAAATATTATCAAAGCGATCAATTGTCTCAAGGATATGAATGACCAATGGTACTAGACCGTTTGATCAAAGCTGAGTTAACGCTACGCTTCAACTCAGCTAAAAACAATATTTATAAATATTTACATTTTTTTAATCATAAAATGTGCACTAAAGAAAAGTACATGAGCGTTTGTGGTTCAAAGCATTACGATAACCCTTTTCACTTTTTCAGAAATATGTTTTGATTATGTCTGTATTTTTTAATGAAAAACTGAATTTTCTTCACAGTTTCTCTGCAATTTAGCAGTACAGTAGTGAGGTCAAAATAAACACACTGGATAAGCGAGGATGATTATGAAAAAGATTTTAGCGATCATCGCAGTCTCTCTATCAACACTGCTGACGACTCAAATTACCATTGCAGGTCCTCATTTTGACAATGACCATGGTTATGACCAAGGTAAGCGTGATCGCGGTGAGCGTGGGCGTAATTTTCGTGGGAATGACGATGATAATATTCAAGAGCAACGTCGGGAGCGAGAAGAACGTGGTGTAAAGCGTTTACAGCAACATAAATGGCAAATGGGTTATGTAATGCCACAACATTACAGAGGAAACAGCTATAAAGTTGATTATAAGGATGAGAATCTACCAAAACCCTCACGTAATCAACAATGGTATAAAATTAATAATGACTATATCCTAGTTGATTCTGATAACAATAATATTGTGAGTATCCGTGGCATGTAGTCTGTGTAACACTGATCAATATTTCAATTTCATAAGCTCAAACACCTTTTTCGTTTGAGCTTTTTTTTTGCTCAATTTCTGCTTTTACAAGCGATGAGAATAATTTATAGAACTTGCATGCAAATTCACAATTCAATGATATTTCTCCATTTTTTATCTAAAATTCGGGAGTAATTTTTAATCATCGGATAGATCATCCGTTTTATAAGGTCAATTCAAATGAAAAAAGTTATCAGCGCAATCACGCTCTCTCTCAGTGCCTTAATCGCAACCTCAGCAATGGCAGATTGGGATCATGGTCGTGATCATCGCCCTATGGCTAGTCATGAAAAATTTGAATGGCGAGAAGGTGTAATTTTACCTGAACGCTACCATGACAATCATTACTATGTGAATGATTATCGTGTTTATAAAAACCTTCACAAACCAGCCAAATTTGAGCGTTGGTATAAAGTTGATGGTCGTTATGTACTTGTGAACGAACGTACCCACCATATTATTCGAGTCATCCGTTAATATTAAAATGATCAAAAGCACAGTCCCTATTCTGTTTGCTTTATCCATCCGTTAAAACTCAACGCCTTCCTCACCCTCCTTTTCCCAAGGAGGGTTTTTTTATTAAAATTAACTTCAGATTGTTCGTTTTATTTTCAAGCTCATTGAGCAATTGATCGTTTTGCGTATCAAGCCTCTCATTTTGTCGATTTCCACAGCAGAGATACGACTTTGAGATTTCTAAGGACCGAGAAAAATAAGGATATTGGCTGCCTTCATCAAATCTTCATACATTTCACAATTCAACTAAATCATCCTCACCATTTATCTCTAATTTTTGCGTAATTTGAAAGCATCAAAGGACACAAGTTAAATTCAGGTGAATCAAATGAAAAGCATTTTAACCACGATCACACTTTCGATGGCGGCACTGATAACCACTTCAGCTATCGCTGCACCACATGTAGACCATCGAGATCAACAGCACCGTTATGAACAACAGCGTTGGGATCATCGAAATGATCATCGTTGGAACAACAACAAGCATTATGGCAATACCGTTATTCCAAGCCGCCATTGGCGTTCAGGTCAGTATTTACCTTCTCAATTTGGCTCTTCTCGCTATCATGTCAACTATAAAAACTATCGTCATTTATCCAAGCCAGGAAAGTATCAACAGTGGTATAGAATCAATGGCGACTATGTATTGGTAAACCAAAAAAATCACCGCATTATTCGTGTCATCGGCTGATATTTTTAACATAAACTAAAACCCAACTGTGCTTGGGTTTTTTTAATATTTTGAGAAATACATGACAATTCTATTGAATTAACAATGCTTTCAACTACATATTTTCATGGATATCTTCATTATTTCTCTATATTTCAGGATTAAGTTTATCCATAGATCGAAAGGAAATGTGTTGATACCGGAGCTTCAAATGCAATGTCAATCACTTCCTTTTTAATATGTGAACTTTCATCTTATATTCAAGATTTAATTGTGAAATGAATAACCCTTTTGCACTCGTCCTCCCACGTTCGAGTGCTTTTTTTATTTTGACTATTATTTCTCAGTTATTTTTGTTTAGAATCATCATATAGCAATCAACAATACTGAGATAGGTATGCAAACTGACAATCCAGAAACAACGCAAAGCACAGCGCAAGAATATGTGCATTGGTTTCGTCATTCTGCACCTTATATCAATGCCCATCGGGGCAAGACCTTTGTATTGATGTTTGGTGGTGAAGCCGTTGAACATCCAAATTTTCAGCATATTATTCATGATATTGCACTATTGCATTCACTAGGTATCCGACTCATTTTGGTCCACGGCGCGCGCCCGCAAATCAATGCAAATTTGCTCCAAAATAAAATTCAGAGTCCGATTCATATCAATCGTCGCATTACCACACGTGCTTCTTTACCCTGTGTGATGAGTGCTGTAGGTTCGATTCGACTACAAATTGAAGCCTTATTGTCTATGGGGCTCGCCAACTCACCGATGTTTGGTGCTCGCATTGATGTTGTATCGGGTAACTTCGTGACGGCAAAACCTTACGGTATTCGAGATGGGATTGATTTTCAGCTCACTGGTGAGGTTCGAACCATTGATACTGAGGCGATTCAACGTCATCTAGACAATCAAAATATTGTGCTATTAGGTCCAACAGGCTATTCAACCACTGGTGAAGTGTTTAATTTACTCGCAGAAGAAGTGGCAACAAAAACCGCCATTCACATGCAAGCGGATAAGTTGATTTTCTTGGGTAGTCAACAAGGCTTGATGGATGAGTACGGTCAATTAAAACGTGAAATTACCCCACACCAACTTGATAGACACATTGAAAAATATCAAGATTCAAATTTTGAAATTGCATTGCATTTACACAATGCCAAACAGGCATCCTTAAAAGGGGTCAATCGCGTGCACCTCCTTTCATATGCATATGATGGCGCTTTAATTGAAGAACTCTTTACCCGAGATGGGCATGGCACCATGATCACAGATGCACATTATGAAGAAGTGCGTATGGCAAATATCGGTGACGTAGGTGGTTTAATCAATTTATTACGCCCATTAGAAGAAGAAGGGATTTTGGTCTATCGTTCACGCGAACGACTTGAAACTGAAATTGATAAATTTGCTGTCATCGAGCGAGACGGTACAATTTTAGCGTGTGCCGCACTCTACCCAATTCCTGCTTCAAATGATGAAGTAAGCTCCGCTGAAATCGCCTGCGTTGCTGTCCATCCTGGCTATCGTAAATCGAATCGAGGCAGTCAAATTCTCCATTTCCTAGAAGAACATGCACGCCAGCAAAGCATTCAACAACTGTTTGTTCTCACTACACGAACAGCACACTGGTTCTTAGAGCATGGTTTTGACTTGGCGAATGTGGATGACTTACCAGAAGCGCGGCAAGCCCTATATAACTATCAACGTAATTCAATGGTATTTAAAAAACGGATTGCCTGATCCTCAAAACAAACTGAGTTCTATGAATTATCACATTTACATCTAAACTTATCTAAATAGATTCCATGACTGAGATGTTTTGCTTATGCATGATCATGGAATCTATATTCCTAATCTAAATAAAAACAATAAATTTATACTTTTCATATTCTTATAACTTTCTATTTTTATAGAATATTAATTTTATATTTCTAATTTAACGATAACTTTAGCATTTAATCATTTATCTTTTTTTTTCATTAGCAATCATCAAAAACTTATTTTTTTGAAAATACAAAGCCTTTTAAGCTGATGCTCATTCTTTTTACATTACACAGGCATCGTGACTCATGGCGCACTTATTTCAACCTTCATGGAAAAAAATCTCCTTTCTAAGTGCAAGCCTTGCCACCATCATGATGCTGACTGGATGTTCTAAACCACAAGAAAGCACGACTTTAAATATTGGTTTTCAAAAATATGGTGTATTGCCGATTATCAAAGCTCGTGGTGACCTAGATAAAGCACTTAAAGAAAAAGGGGTCAATGTCAAATGGGTTGAGTTTCCTGCTGGTCCACAATTGCTAGAAGGTTTAAATGTGGGGAGCGTATCTTTTGGCGAATCAGGTGAAGCACCTCCTATTTTTGCTCAAGCGGCAAATTCCAATCTGGTCTACGTTGCCAATCAGCCTGCTGCACCTTTGGCTGAGGCACTGATTGTCCCTAAAGATTCACCTATTCAATCGGTACAAGACCTCAAAGGTAAACGTGTGGTCCTGAACAAAGGCTCTAACGTACATTACCTTTTACTCAAAGTATTGGAGGCAAATCACTTAAAATTGGATGATATCCAAGTGGTCTACTTACCGCCTGCCGATGCACGTGCTGCTTTTGAAAAAGGTGCAGTCGATGCGTGGGTTATTTGGGATCCGTTCTTTGCTGCTGCTGAAAAACAGCTCAATGCAAAAGTGATTGCTACTGGTCAAAATGTGGTGAATAACCATCAATTTTATTTGGCTGATCGTAAATTTGCAGAACAACACCCCGATGTTTTAAAGGTCGTGGTGAATGAATTGAACACCACCACACAATGGGTATCTCAACATCAAACTGATGCAGCAAAACTTTTAGAAAAACCAACAGGCTTACCGCTTGATGTACTCAATACATCCATTTCACGGATGGGTTTTGGGGTAAGTCCGATTTCTAATGATGTGGTGAAAAAGCAACAAGATGTCGCTGATGCTTTTTATCAACAAAAACTTATTCCAAACAAAATCAATATTCAAGCGGCTGTATTAGCCCACTAATTTCGCACAATGCGATGTAATGAGGACATCAAAATGACCCAACACTTTGTACAACACAAAACATCATCATGGTTCAATGCTCCTACACATGCAATGACAACAATGTTGATCTGTAGTGCAATGCTTGGGTCAACTTCGGTGTGGGCAATCGACCCAACAGTGAAAGAATTGCGTATTGGTTTTCAAAAAAGTTCGATTAACTTTGCAATTGCCAAACAACAGAAACTCTATGAAAAGGAATTTCCCAATGCCAAGATTTCTTGGAGTGAATTTCCAGCAGGACCACAGATTCTTGAAGCTCTTGCCGTTGGTTCACTGGATGTAGGTGTCACAGGAGATACGCCACCAGTCTACGCACAAGCAGCCAATAAGCCTTTGTATTATATTGCCTATGAAGCGGCCAAACCGTTGGCTTCGGCAATTTTAGTACCGAAAAGCTCAAAAATAACCAAACTCGGCGAATTAAAAGGTAAGCGTATTGCACTACAAAAAGGTTCGAGCGCTCACTATTTACTGGTTCAAGCTGTACGTAAAGCTGGCTTGCAATGGTCGGATATTCAACCCATTTGGCTCACTCCTGCTGATGCACGCGCCGCTTTCCAAAAAGGAGCCGTCGATGCTTGGGCGATTTGGGACCCATTCTTTGCTTCTGCGCAGATTGAAGATCAAGCCCGTGTACTTGCTTCAGGGCAAGGTTTAAGTCCGAATTATACTTTTTACTTGGCGTCACCTGAATTTTTAAAAAAATATCCTCAAGCAGTCAAAGGCATTATCCAACAAATTAATGTTGCAGATAAATGGGTGCAGACCAACCGTGTTGCCACCGCACAATCAATTGGTCAAAGCACGGGCTTAAAACCACAAGTCAGTCAGACTTTTATTGATCGACGCCCTCGCCCCTCAGGTGCTGCTCCACTTTCAGCCAAAGTGATTTCAGACCAACAACAACTCGCAAATCGCTTTAGCGAACTCAAAATTATTCCAAATAGCATAGAGATTAAACAAGCTGTTTGGACTGCGAAATAGTATTTGAACTTTTTTAAGGATGCATGATATGAAAATCTTCTGGTTTATTCCCACTCACGGTGACAGTCGTTATTTAGGAACCAGCAAAGGCGCACGACAAGTCGATCATGCCTATATGAAACAAATTGCTGTTGCAGTCGATAATTTGGGTTATGAAGGTGTACTTATTCCAACAGGTCGTTCATGTGAAGATCCGTGGATCACGGCAGCAAGCTTAATTGATGCCACTAAAAATTTAAAATTCTTGGTTGCTTTGCGCCCAGGTGTAACCACACCTGCCCTCGCAGCACGTATGGCGGCTACTTTTGACCGTTTATCCAATGGTCGTGTTCTACTTAACCTCGTTACAGGTGGTGATGAACAAGAATTAAAAGGGGATGGTTTATATGAAGATCATGCTACACGCTATAAAACAGCAGCGGAGTACACCACCATTTGGCGTGAAATTTTAAAGCGTTCACATACAGGTGAATCTTTTACATTTCATGGTGAACGCCTGAGTGTTGATGATGCCAAACTGCTTTATCCCCCTATTCAAGCCCCTTATCCACCGCTTTGGTTTGGTGGCTCTTCTGAAGACGCCATCGAATTGGCAGCTGAGCAAGTCGATACTTATTTAACTTGGGGTGAACCACCTGCTGCGGTAAAAGAAAAAATTGCAGTGGTTAAAGCACGTGCTGAAGCCAAAGGACGCCAGTTAAGTTATGGTATCCGTTTACATGTGATTGTTCGTGAAACCAATGAACAAGCATGGCAAGCAGCCAATGAACTGATTCAGTATGTCGATGATGCAACCATCGCAGCGGCTCAAAAGAAATTTAAACAAATGGACTCTGTCGGTCAGCGCCGCATGGCAGAACTACACAATGGTGATCGTAGCAAACTTGAAGTTTCTCCAAACCTTTGGGCAGGTGTTGGATTGGTTCGTGGTGGTGCAGGTACAGCATTGGTGGGCGATCCACAAACAGTTGCAGACCGTATCCAAGAATATGCAGACTTGGGTATCAACACATTTATCTTTTCTGGCTACCCGCATTTGGAAGAATCCATTCGTTTTGCTGAGTTGGTATTCCCATTACTTCCATTGGAAACACGTAAAAAACTCACCCAACCAAATTTAACTGGACCATTTGGGGAAATTGTTGCCAACAACTACACACCTGAGGAAAATAAAAAGCCTTTAAAGGAGCTCGCATGAATGCCATAGTCAAGCGAAACCCTAACAAGGAAAGTCATATCGTTTCACGTGGAACAAAGCAATTTGGGCAGCGCTTGCTGCCTTGGATTGTTCCAATTTTACTCATTGTCATTTGGCAAATCGCCTCGAAAACTGGCTTACTTGAAAGTCGTGTTCTTCCAGCACCTACAGCTGTTGTATCGGCATTTTGGACATTATTGGTCAGCGGTGAACTTTGGCAACATGTCAAAGTGAGTGCAGGACGTGCCTTACTCGGGCTATTGGTTGGGGGGGGCTTAGGTCTGATTTTAGGCTTACTCAATGGCTCTTCGAAAGTTGCATCCAATCTACTGGATACGACCTTGCAAATGATTCGAAATATTCCTGCTTTAGCACTCATACCGCTTGTGATTTTATGGTTCGGTATTGATGAATCTGCAAAATTATTTCTAGTGGCTGTTGGCGTATTTTTCCCTATTTATATCAATACCTATCATGGCATTCGCTCAGTCGATCCCCAGTTAATTGAGATGGGGAAAAGCTATGGTTTAAATCGCTGGCAATTGTATAAAGAAATTATTTTACCAGGCGCAATGCCATCCATTTTGGTTGGCTTACGTTTTTCATTGGGCTTAGTTTGGGTCTTACTTATTGTTGCAGAAACTATTTCTGCTCAATCTGGAATTGGTTATATGACCATGAATGCCCGTGAGTTTCTACAAACAGACATCGTCCTTGTCGGTATTTTACTGTATGCCCTTCTCGGCAAGCTTGCCGATGTATTCGCACAATTCTTAGAAAAATATCTATTGCGTTGGCACGCAGGTTATCAGAAATAGGAGCTTAAAATGACCGATTTAAGTATAAGCCAATATGCCAATGATCTTCTTCCAAACCCAGACATTATTGAACAAGATCAGACAAAAATTGGCGCAGAAATTTCGATTGAACAGCTGCATAAGTACTATGGTGAAGTTAAAGTTCTTGAAGATTTAGACTTACATATTGAAGCAGGAGAGTTTGTTGCAATTGTAGGACGCAGTGGCTGTGGTAAAAGTACACTCTTGCGTTTAATTGCTGATTTAGAACAACCGAGTTACGGTGAAATTAAATTTAAGTCGTTGTTGAATTTCCGTGAAGGTATTATTGCAGATGATATCCGAGTGATGTTTCAAGACCCGCGTCTTTTACCTTGGAAAAACATTTTAAAAAATGTGCAATTGGGTCTCACCAAAGATCAATTTCCCAAAGCTGAGCAATTATTAGAAAAAGTCGGGTTAAAAGAAAAGTCTGGATTATGGCCTTCTCAACTTTCAGGTGGACAACGTCAACGAACAGCACTTGCACGTGCCTTGTCGCACACACCACGAGTATTGCTTCTTGATGAACCTTTGGGAGCTTTGGATGCATTAACACGCCTAGAAATGCAAAGCCTGATCGAAAAACTGTGGTTAGAACAAGGATTTACTACTATTCTGGTCACCCATGATGTCAGTGAGGCTGTGCAATTGGCAGACCGTATTATTCTTTTGGATAAAGGGCATATCGCACAACAGTTTCAAGTTGATTTAGCCCGCCCACGTCAAAAAGGAGTTGCCTTTGCTGAGCTTGAACAACAAGTGCTTGCTGCGGTGCTTGCGACTTAAAAATAGCGTGCTGAAATTTTATCTATAAAATATAAGGGCATAAAAGTTCGTGCCCTTATTCCAGATTGAATCCTATATTTTTATCAATATACCGAAGTTTTATCCATTTTTATCGGCGAAAACTTCATTATTAAATAAATAAAATCATCCGTAGAGATTCTTCATTCAAATATAATCGAGTGCTTTTAAATCAAAATGACTTTCTTAAATTAAAATTAAATAACAGCATTCATGGTTCATTATTTTGTAAGTGACTCAAAAAATAGCCTTATACTAAAAAATGTCACAAAATTTAAATAATAAGCTATAACTGACATAATTTTTATATTAATTTTGCTCTAGTTTAGTGCAATTTTAGATAATAGTGAATTACGATTGATTTAATAATAAAACTTCATAATTATTTATCAGAAATATACCAAAATAATGTTGCTTTCTGTGCACAAATCAAACATTTTACCGTACAATTTAATAATCATTTATTTGATTTAAAGATGCGATGGAACAAAAAAAGAGTGCTCAAAAACGGCAGCAGTTACTTAGTGCTGCACTTGATGTGTTTTCTGTCTATGGTTTCAACGGTGCAAGCCTAGACGAAATTGCGCAGTTAGCAGATATGCATAAGTCGAATATTTTCTATTACTATGAAAATAAAGAAGCTTTATACGTTGAAGTCCTGACTACCGTGATGCAGAAATGGTTAGCACCATTACAATCGCTTGAATCGGAATTGGAACCAGCTGAGGCTTTGTCACATTACATTATGACAAAGATCGAAATCTCAAGAACTCAGCCCAAAGCCTCTAAGCTTTTTGCCTTAGAAGTAATTCAAGGTGCGCCACATATTTTATCCATCCTCAAAGGTCCGCTTAAAAAGTTATTTAAACGCAAAGCGAAGGTCATTTTGAATTGGCAAACTCAAGGTAAAATCTCAGATCAGATTGATGCTGAATTACTGATTATCAATATTTGGGCATTGACTCAAAACTATGCTGATTTCAGTACTCAAATCGAAATGGTTACAGGTAAAACTTTACGCAATAAAAGTATGTGTCTACGTGCAATCGAACATACGATTCACATGACTTTATATGGTGTTTTACCGCGTAATTAATCATCCAATATAACAATATTGGTTATTTTGGCAAACGACCATAGTTCCCTATGGTCGCCTGAACTTAAATTGAAATTCTAAAGATATACAATTTGTTGTTTTTCTAATCTAAAGACTGATAAAGTTTTAATAATTTCTGTGCGCCTAATAATAAATTTTCTTCCCAATCTAAATGCGCAGTATCGTTGGCACCATCGGTAATATACTTCACGGAAATTAATTGCACGTTGAGCTTTTTACATACTTTCGCCAATGCATAACCTTCCATATCAACTAAATTACAATTGACCTTTGGCTGCCCTGTTTCAAAACTATCCCCTGTACCACAAATGCCTTTTGATAAATGAGGAAAATAACAGTCTAAATGAATTTCTTGAGGAAAATGCTGATCCATTGGCGTCACACCCACTTCAAAGCCGAGTGGAGAAACATCCATATCTCGCTGTACAAAGGTTTTTACTTCGATCAATTCATGGGCATTAAAAGTTGAGCTTCCTGCACTTCCGAGGTTCAATATGGTTTTGCAACCTGTTTTTTGAATTACATCATAAGCTGTGAATGCTGCATTGATTTTGCCAATTCCACTATAGTGAATGGGAATTCCTGCTTGTTCAAACAAACCTTTAGATTCATTGGGTAAAGCCATGATTAATGCTAAATTATCTTTCATCACTGATCAAAATTAAAATTTTACTTATTAAAATTGAAATTTTATTCTAGATCAATTTAATTCTTTTTTAAAACAATCTGCCCACCACATTTAATTTAAAATCATATACAAATCACTACGATACTCTACATTTTGATTGTTCATAATGATGAAATACATAAATAGAGATGAAAATAAATGAATATCCAAATCATTGTGGGCAGTATTCGAGAAGGTCGTGTTGCAATCAAAGTTGCAGAATGGCTACTCAAAGAAATTAACAAACTTGAATTTAGTACTTTAAATGTTGAAATCGTAGATTTAAAAGAATGGGATTTGCCTTTCTTTGCAGGGAAAAACTCACCTGCATCTGGTATTTATGACCAACCTAAGCAGCAGGAATGGGCAAAAAAAGTCGCTTCGGGAGATGCCTTCATTTTCATTACCCCAGAATATAATCATGGATACAGCCCTGTACTGAAAAATGCAATTGACTATGTATATAAGGAATGGCAAAGCAAACCTGCAGCGTTTGTGAGTTATGGTGGAACCAACGGCTCTCGTTCTATTGATCAAATTAAACAGGTATGTGCCTTTATTGGTATGGTCGACTCCAATGCTGTCATCGAAATTCGTGATATTGGTCAACGTGGTAAAGCTGATATTTTTGAAGGTAATGAATTTGATCAGAAAGCTGTAAAATCTGTAGTCAATAAATTGATTCAATATGCCAATGTTTAAAGTGATTAATGTACGCTTTAGCTTACAATGATTGTTTGATTTTACGACTTGGACGATCTAAAGAATTTATCTATTCTATAGTCATAGGGAACAGGAAGTTTCCCAGACACAAAACAACAATAATCGGTCTGAGCATCAGGAAGTGAGGTAGAACAGGAGTTTACCTAACGAACCAATACGAAAAAGCCCCGTCAGGATGATGGGGCTTTTTTTATCCCTGATGAATCGTTAATTCTGCCCAACTGTTAATGATTGATCGCCAATACATTTACAACCACATGATAAAGGTGAATTATGTTGTGCCGCAGCCTTGCCCATCACCAACATATGATTATCACCTGCCACAATCGTAGCTACACACTTATGCTTAGGGCATGTTGCTTTGTCTCCGACACAGGCAATTGCCTTTCCATCAATCAAAAAAGATGATTGGGCAGAAATGATTTTTCCACCACCTGTGGTTGGAGATCCTAATGTAATATATGGAAGTGCCATAATTTTTACCTTTTATTGTTTTGTTATTCAGAAAGCATATTATAAAACATCAAACTCAATACGGCGGTTCTTTCTACGCCCCTCATCCGTTGCATTGTCAGCAACAGGTTTAGTCGAACCTAATCCTGCAGTACTTAGGCGAGTTGGTGCAATACCTTTAGTGGTTAAATATTGTTTTACAGCTTCAGCACGTTGCAAGCTTAATGTTTGGTTTTTTTGTGGATCACCCTGACTATCAGTATGCCCAACAATCTTAACATTCTTACCCTGAACCTTATTTAATGCAACCACCATCTCGTCTAAGATTTGTGTACCTGCTGGAGTCAAAACTGCTTTACCAGATTCAAATTCAATAATTCGATTTTTTAATGCATTATCAATAACCGATTGCTCCGCAGCATTCACGGTAATTTGTGCATTGAGTCGGTAAGGCGGTTGAACCAATGACTGAAATAATGTGGTGGTAGGTTGAATATCAGTTTGAACACCCATTTTCCCCATCAGTTCAACTTGCGTACCTCGTACCGAAAGCTTACCTTGGCTAATTTTTTTTAGATCCGGCGTGATGACTCGGGTCACTGAATCGCTCCAGCCATTCGGCGCGGATACAGGACGGATTTGAATTTTATCAACCACCTGATCATTACCATATACCGCTTTTAACTTGGCTAAAATCGCTTGTTTGGTCATATCATTGGGTACAACACCCTCAACTACGATCGGTGCAGCAAATACCTGTAGTGAATAAAATAAGCTCGAAATAATCGCAAATTTTTTCAATATTTTTACTTTTTGATTCTTCATATCATTATTCATCTATAAAGGTTTGCCGAAAAATTTTCATACCTTGCGTTAAACTTAATTGACGCTGGCAGAGCGATTGCTCAAGCGCTGCAAGACCTGCATTCTGTTCAAGATAAGCATCAATCCATAATGGTTGTACCAAAGACACCCAATGATCATTTTGCATATTTTGAGTAAAAATATTACTTAATGCAGTAATGTCAGCACCTTGGAATCCAAACAATAAAATCGGTGACTCTTGGTGCAAAATACCGATCAAAATCTCTGTATTGTTTTTTTCCAAGAAACGTCCAATTAAATTGACCCAAAATGCAGCAATTTCATAACAATAACTTTGGTTATTGATGGGTAAAATTAATACTTTTGATAATTTACTGGTGCCATGTTTCAGTACAGGTTGCAGCAATAAACCCAAGCCCAGCATACTTTGCGCCAATTCATAAGGCGTGATCTTCATCATTTGCGCAAATGAATGCATTGTATGATGTTCGAAGAAGTCTTGTGTTTTTAGCTCAGACAGTACCTGAACCTCGCGATCAATCAAACCAAGTTTATTCACCAATAACTCAGGATCAGTTATGGTTCTAAACATGCGATTCTTTTGAAAAAGATCAATCAGTACAGGTTTATATTTAAACGGCGCATACAATAAGTTTTGAAAAGGATTTTCAATTTCCAATAATTGGCTCAAAACCATTGGAAACTGGCGCCCTGAACTGTCTTCACTGGTCACCATATTGGCGGCAAGAAACATTTTTTCTTTCGGATTGGCAATAAAGAAATCTAATGGTGCTAAAGATTGATAGGCTTCATTAAAATTTTCTTCCCGCATCGCCATTTCTAGTGCTTCAGTAATCCATTGATCAATCACTTGGATCAATGCATATTGCCCTTTGGTTTTTAAAAAGTCACCGCGCGCAGGGCATTTTCCATAATACAATGGTGTAGACTTTAATGTTTGCATACTTTCATCCCTCGCACTAAATCGTTCCCTAAGATCATTGAGCTCCCCCATTTGTTGCAGGCTGCGGTGCTGCATTTGCTGCAGGCGCCTGCGGTTTAGGCGCTGCTGCCGATGATGCTGCGCCACCAAATGGCGATGAAGCTTGTGGATTAGATGCTGTTGCAGGTGCTTGCTGTGCTGCAACCACCAATGCCGCTTTAGGGCTAGTGACTCGATCTACCAGTTTTAAGCCCACATAACCACGATTTGAACCAATTGGGTTAGAAGCATTACCACTAATCAAACGGAACTGAAGTTTCACAAACAAATCACTGTTTTGTTTGCTGGTCCATGTCATTTCAAAACTACCATTGAGTGGCTTACGTTGTGCACTATCAATTAATTTGTTGATACCATACTCGCCTGGTTCCTCAAAGATCGTATGAGTTTGACCATCTAAATCAATTGCTGTGATGCGCGCACCCGGAATTGCTCCAGGATTTGGCCACATAAAGTTCACCCATTGTTGAATACCATTTTCATAAACTAAACGCTGTCCATCAATATCAATGCTATAAGACAACAATTTGTTATTTGGAATTGGATAGAACTGGAAGTTTGATTGGTTGGCTGCTGGGGCACCACCGCCTGCCGCACCAGCTGATGCACCATTGATCGGTGTAGTATATTGCTCAAAATTCATCACAAATTCTGGGTTCAGCCCCACACCCATATTCTTCCAAGTTTTTGAAGATAAGGTATAACCACGACGAATCACGAATGGGTCTAGCGTCTCTTTAACAAACTTGGAAATGCTTCCGTTATCACCAAAAATTTGACTAATTTCATTACTGGTCGCCTGAATTGTTCCTGATGAATTAAACGGAACTTTTTGCGAAAGTGTTTGACTAAATGGTTGGTACGCTTGTAAGGTCCAAAGTTTGTTGATCTCATCTTGTGCTGGGGTCAATAAGCTATCGAACGATTGCGTCAATGGGCTAACCAAAAGCTTTTGAACCATTTGCTGATCTAGCTCGCCCAAGCCTACTGTGAGTTTTTCATCGACAACTTTTTGGGTCGCATTAAAGACTGAACTTTGATCATTGATTGTTTGTTTTGCTAAAGCCAAAGCACTTGGACCAAAATCACCCGCGCTACGAAGGTCATTCAATTTACTTCTCACTTGAGCCATGTTCTGTAAATAGTCGTCGAGCAATGATTTGTCTTGTAAATCATCACGCTTACGTACCAATTGATAGAACACTTGGAACTGTTGAGAAATTTGTCCTTGTGTCTGGTTAGACGCGCGTTGGATTTCATCCGATTTACCCTGACCGAGTACTTTACGTTTGAACCAAGCAACAAAACCTGTTTGTGGTGCGGTAAGCTCTGCTTGAACCACAGGGTTATCCCAGCTGGTTTCTTTCGCAACACGATCAATATAAGTTCGGATTGGAGAGTTTTGTGGTTCACCCAACACATCCATGATCTTCGCTTGCTGAACAAAATCAGGACCTTTTGCATAATGGGTAGCGTTAATAAACTTTTTCCATTCTGCAATATATTCTTGTTTATACAGTTGCGTCAGCTGTTTACGAATTTGATCTGGACTACCACTAAATGTTAAATCGTCAGACTGCGTACTATTCAATACCCAATCTTTGGTATCTGTTGGTTTGTTTGCAGCTTCTTCAATGGCTTTGTCAACATATTCATCCCAAGCTTTCTGGGTGAATATTCCTGGTAAAGCATAACCACCCAACATCACGTTACGATTGGTTTCACCCACAATTTGTGCCACAGTGACAGCAGGGTAACGTACGGCTGCACGCATTTTGATTTCGTTATAAACACGATCACGTGCTGGCATTCCTCGAACCACTGAGAGCAATACTTGACGAGTTTGATCGACGAGCTGAGCATCTGACTCTAAAACTGGGAACTTTTTATCATTGGCTAATGTCATTGAATAGCTCAAGATTTTTTCAGCTTTTTGAATCATTTCTCCACGCGGCATTTGTCCACGGTTGGCATCTAACCATGAACGCCAGAAACGGGTAACTTGATCACTTAAATGACTTGCATCCATATATTGTGGATTACTCATCATAAGATAAGCTTTCAATGCATTATAAGCATCTTGCGGATTTGTGTCTGAAGGCTCTGATGCAATCTGTGTAGAAGAGGTTTGTTTAATTTCCACATTAACATGATTTTGCTTGAGTGTTTGCTCATTGCCTTTAACACGTTGCAAATACTGCGCAATGTTTTGCTGACTCGGCGCTAAGACAATCTGTCTCACCCCTTTTAAATACTCCGCTTTTAATTTTTCTTTTAACTCATTGCCTTGATATAAACCAAACGAGAACTTTAAAGGGCGATGCTGATCAAAGTCATCTAGCTGCTCTAACCGTTGTTGCAAGATCAGTAAAGCATCAATTTGGGTTGAAAGCTCTTGACCTGTGGTTTGTTCCATTTGAACAACTTTATTGAGATCTGCTTGTACATCTGCAATTAATTGCTGGTTATTACGATAAGACCAAACCCATAAGCCTAAAATAATCGACACACCCAATAATGATGCGATAAATGCCAAGTAGCGCTTACGTTTTGTGTTTGGATTAATATGTTGTTTAACTAAATTCTTATCTTTCAGAATAACTTCTGAGAATAAGCCCTTTAAGAAATAACCATGATTCTGAGAGATTGAATTTTGTGGAATACCATGTTCACTGTTGGGGATCTTAGCCAGTTGAAAATCATCAACGATTTGTTCTGTCATTGGACTTTCAATCACACCTTCTTGTAAAGCACTGGTGAAATAGAAACCACGGAATACAGGTTTAAACTGGTATGGATTTTCTTCAAACAATGTCCCGATAAAAGTTTTTAATACAGGTTTTAACGTCTTAAATTCAAGCGGGAAAGTCATCACACTTGGAGAAATATTTTGTGCATGACGGCGACTTAAATGGGTTGTACTTACGCCTTTTAAGCCATCATATAAAATGTTGTAATGTTTCTCGAAGTGTTCAGCTGCATTTTGTGATGATTCTGGATCATAAGGTAAAGTTGCACCCCAAACTTGATCAAATTCTGCTGCCTCATAGCATTCAAAGAACTCAGTGAAACCTGCGATCAAATCCATTTTAGAGAAAACCAGATACACTGGCGCAAAGATCTCTAAGCGTTCAGTTAAGTCTTGGATACGCGCTCTTAAACTTTTCGCTAATTTAATTGATTTTTCAGGGCTTTGACTGACCAATTCAGCCACACTTACAATCACAATCAATCCATTGATCGGTGCTTTTGAGCGATTCTTTTTCAGAATATTTAAAAAACCTAACCATTCTGAATGATCTTCTGAATATACAGAATAGCGCCCTGCGGTATCGAGCAACACTCCTTCTGTAGAGAAGAACCAATCACAGTTTCGCGTACCACTGAGTCCTGAAGACACCACTTTTTGATGGGTTTCTTCGAATGGGAATTTCAAACCAGAATGATAAATTGCTGAACTTTTCCCCGCGGCAGGGTTACCAATCACCATATACCACGGTAATTCATAAAGAGCAGCGTTTCCGCTTTTGTCACCCAATTTAGATTTACGAATCAATTGGATCGATTCTTTCATCTGTTGGTTGATCAGGTTTAATTCTTCTTTGTCTTTTTGTTTTCCGTATTCAGCTGTGTTGTCTTGCTCAATGGCTTCAGCCAAAGCTTCACCTTGTTCAGCATGCTTACGGCGTTGAATCAGCCAGTAAATTCCGTAAATCACCAACCCAAGGATATAGGCAGCGAGCATCATAAAGAAATACTGACGTGGTACCACACTGTACGAAGAAATTATCGCAACAAGGATTGAAAGCGCAATCACAAGCTTTGGATTTGTGATGTATTGCCATGCATAGCTTAAAATTGTTTGTATCATTTTCTCGATTTCTTTCTAAATTTGTCTGTAATCTCTATGCAAACTCAGTCCCAACAATTACTTGGGTTTGCTGATGTTCAGCACTATAAACATAGCCATACAACTCATCTTTAAGGTGCAGACTCAACATAAAACCAAAAACTTTGGCTAATGATTGGGTATGACCTAAAGTACTTTTACAATAAAGATAGTGATGTGCTTCAATCGGTGTTTCTGCAAAATTCTGTTCTAATCTTTTTAACAGTTTGACCTCTTTAGGATCATCTAAAACCAAAACAAAAGGTTGCTCTTGTTCAAATTGTTCTACTTGAGCCAAATTCAACTCTTTTAAGGACCTAGATGCCTGATCAGAATTTAGTGCAATTCGAATATACTTTGTTGGCTGTAAATTTTGCAATTCAACCTTTTCATTGGTCATACAACAGGTACTGATATATTCAGAAGGAATATATTTTTCTGTCATCCATGTTCGATCATCAATGGTTTCTTGATCAATTTCAGAATCAACCACAATAAATAACGAAACTTCTGCATCTAATGATTGTGTTCTTTTCAGCAATTTCATCCAATCATGATATGCCGTTGTTTCCCCCCAGTAATGATATTCAGTATGAAACTGCTGATCAATGATACCAAGCTCTGTAAAATACTGTTGAATCAATTCTGCACCTGAGTTTTCATCCCATGTGTGAAATAAATTTTCAGGCAAAATAAGATGAATATTGAGGCGATTCAATTGTGGTACAGCTTCTGCAACCTGTTGTTCTACAGGTTCATCTTCATATTCTTGATGCGGGTTAATCCATGCAGGATGCATACGATATTCATGTGCAAGTTTAGCATCATAGAACAGTGCTGAATTCTTTAAATGCTCCGCAATTTGGTGAAGCATGTCGGTATTCTGTTCAAGCTGTTGCTGAATTAAGGCTGTGATCCGTTTCTGACGACCTGATAAACTTGATGAATCTTCTTCTTGTTCTTCAAGTGTTTGTATACGCAATGACAAGATGGGTAAACCATAACTATTGATGAGTGCTTGATCAAGTTGGGGGCTGACCACATCTTGCAGCTGCTCAATATGAACTTCATTTTCGCCCATTGCACTTAAACTGGTTGTTGAATAGACCTTTAAATTTACCCATTCAATTTCTGCATCTGGCGTTTCAACGATATTTTGCTGTTCTGAGCGTTGCTCTTGTTCAAGTTTTTGCTGCTCTTTCTTGTCTTGACGACTTTGATAGAACTTCTTCAACAACATCGGTGTCACAAGCAACAATGTAATTGCAGCAGGGATTAGTCCAAAGAAAATGACAAAATCCTGTCCACTTGGATTGTATTTAATATCACGCCAATAAAATACGACAATTGCTGAGACCAGTAAAATGACACTGATCAATGTTGCTAAAATTATTTTAATCAT
Organism: Acinetobacter sp. Ag2; assembly: GCF_001005515.1. NCBI lineage: Bacteria > Pseudomonadati > Pseudomonadota > Gammaproteobacteria > Moraxellales > Moraxellaceae > Acinetobacter > Acinetobacter sp. Ag2. The sequence continues at coordinate 15,659 of NZ_LBNA01000048.1, read as the reverse complement.
TTATGAAGCTCCAATCAGCGCATAACAGGTTTCATCATTATCACTTTGCATCTTCGGCATCACAAAAGCACCTTGTGCCAAACCGACTTGTGCTGTTGAACTCAACTGCAAAGGCTGAACTTCTTCTTTAGCAAGCACCAACCGCAAATCAACCAATAAGGTTGGACTACACCAACTCTGAAGTATTTTTTTTAATTTTTTACTTAACTTTTTCTTCGGTAAAAACTCTAAATATTGAGCATGAGTTAATGGACCAATTTGAATTTCTATTTTTCCATCTATTTGTCGAATAGTTTCCCCACAAAAAGTATTTACCCCCAAAAGAAAGGGTTGTTTGCCCCCTAATTTGGTTCTCTGCTCATCGCCTAGCTTAAACTTCTCAGTAATATATTCTTTGACTTCAACAGGATGATTAAAGACACAGGTCAACATCGTTTTCAACGCATGTGCAGTATTGTTTTGTCCCTGCATCAATCCTGAAAACTCAGCAAAATAATCGTCTAAATCATCTTGCTGATGCTGTGTTCGAATATATCCATTTAACGCATGTAAAATTTCTAAGTAATTATTTTCTTTTTCAATTTCATAACGTACAGGCAGGTTATAACTCAGACTTGCATCGACAAATTGGGCTGTAAGTTTATGGTTAAATAGCCCTAAGAACTTTTGTACCTCGACACGTTGTTTACGAGGTGCTTGCTTGACTTTATTGGTATAGGTATAAGGCATTGCACCCTGCATACCCGTTAAACCTACCACCAAATTGGTCATATGGATCTTATCCTCAACTTGTTCTAAGGATTCAATCTCATGTTTGGGGAAATTTAGATTTAGTGAACTTTCAAAAAGAAAATCATCTGACCAACTTTTTAAAGTGGTGATGGTGGGTGCATGTCTAAATAATCGGGTTGACTGCACAAATTCAAAAGCTGTAGGGGTTTTGAAAAGCTCGTCAACTACAGAAGCTTCTTGCCACCAACGTTCTGTACGCATTGGTATAACTCCTGTTTTGTATTTAAATCTCTCACAAAAACATCAACAAAGCTGTTCATTTGTACTTTTAAATTGAAAATATGGCTAATCAATTCACTGAAAATATAGAGACTATGTCCACGGAAAACTTGAACATCCACATCCATCAATACTTTAACGCCACGTACAAACATCGGGAAAGGTTTTGCTTCAACAAGTTTATGGGTAATTTCAAATTCGATCTGTTTAATCGCATCAATAATCAAATGATTTTCTTTCGATTTTGGCAAGTTATAAAGTTCAAGTAACTCTTTGATATGACTGACCGCATCTCCTTTCATTAACGCCAGCGTATTTAAAGAAAGATGTGAAATAATCCGCCATTGTTCATTTTTATTCATTTCAAATTGATAAGGCTCAGTTGGTCTTTTTAATATCAAAGCACGGCGAGCAACTGTACTGTCATTCAAATTCAAAACATTATTCGATTGACCTAAAGCTTCATACGGCAATTCACGGTTTGAACAAAGTAATCTGCAACTGACAAAATCCGACTTAATGCTCTGAGGCTCAAGTTGTTTTGAAATAATTGAATAGCCTGTTTCCACATATTGATTTTGTAAAACAGTCGGATTTAAGGCATAAAAAAACTGAATATCTTCACCATGATAATGACTCATTGCGAAGAAAGGTAAAATTGGATAGACCACTTGATCCTGATTACTTTTTTCACGAATCAAATTCATTTCAAGTATTGAATACACTTGATAAAATTCAGGATGGTGTGCATCTGTGATGAGTGGGTATTCTAAGTTTTTATGATTGATTTTTTGCGGTTCAGCCTGTTTTTCAAATAGGTTGACCACTGGGCTGGTAAATAATTTAAAATTCGCCACATTCAATTCTGAATAATTTCGAATAATGGCTTGATCGTTTAAATTCAGCTTCAAATGAATTTGAATTTCAAAAGTTAAATTTTCATCTTTTAATAATTTTAAGAAATCTAAATTTAAATTCAGATAACTAAATTTTTCTGGAAAACAAAAGTATTCAATCAACAAACGATAGGCATGATGAGTATGTTGATCTATAGGTAATAGACTTTCATCTTCACGGAATCCCATCACTTCAAAAGGATTATTTATTGCTGTAACTTTTTTATTGATACGCAGACTAAAGCTGGTATCCTGATGAAAAATATGATCTAAAACTTGCAATGGAAAGTTAGAAATCGCATCTAAATAAATAGGAAGCTTTTCATTTTTCAACCAATTTTTACATGGATTTAATAGCTCAAATTTTAAACTAAGTGTCGCATTTTGATTCAAATGAATATGCGCACTTGGCGTGGTTTGAAAACTTAAACTTTCCAGCTGGATGGGAAGTAATTTCACTTCAGTGCTGGTATTAAATTCGCATTGGACTCCTTTAAAACTTCTTGATTTTAAAGTTGTTCCTTTAGGAATAATATGAACATCTGTTAATTGTTTTTGTTTATTTAAATCTTCAAAGCTCACCACAGAACAGGCAGGAAAATGTCGCAAATACTGCGGAAACATCACTTCAAATAATGAGCGGGTAAATATGTCATAGCTATCTGCTAATTTTTTATCAATACGTGCTGCAATTAAAGAAAAAGCCTGAATCAGGCGCTCAATATGAGGATCATCAATTTGTTCTTGGTTTAAAGATAATCTTTGCGCAATTTTAGGATATTTATCTGCAAATGCACGTGACTGCTGACCAAATTCTTGTAGTTGCTTTTCATAATACGGTAAAAGTTCTTCTATCACGACATACCTACATTTTTAAGATCTGGCAGAGATTACATATTGCTGTGTTGTTGGCTTGAGTAAGGCATCAAAAATTACTGGTTCATAAAGCGGATGAATATTTAAATAGGCTTGAATGCTTAAGCATAAAGAACCAACATTCTGATCATCTAGCTGCATTTCTACTTTAATCTGTTTTAGTCGTGGTTCATGTGCAGCGATCGACTGCTCAATGGACTGGCAAATAACATCTCGATCTGTGGGATTTGCAGTTGAAAGCCCGACAAAATCAATAATTCCAAACTGTACAATCGATTTTTTGGCTAAAGCATAATCATCAATATCCACATCTAGTTTAGCGATTCGGGTATTTAACAAATCTTCCAAATCATGAGCAACAGACTCTCTTAGCTCATGTATGGAAAGCCCTTTTACATAATCATCTTCAACAATCAAACGATCAAAGAGTGTAGACCGAAACCCATAGGGATAAAGTTGATCTAAGTTCATAACTGATATTCTAATGATATGAAACAGATAGGGACTGTGCAGTCCCTATCTGTCTCGACCAACAATTAAGCAGCGTAAGATGCTGTATTGTTAGAAAGAGACCATTTCTTAGTAACGGCACCTTTAGCAGAACCGTTAATATCTTGTTGATTATAAGTCCACTCAACTGCAGCATATTTCAAACCAAATGCTTCAGTTGGAACACCTTCTTCATTTACAGTAGGTGTTACACTTGAAACAAGAACATGCTTCAATTTGATTTGGAGGTACTTGATACGTTTGTCACCGTTTGCACGGTAAAAATCAATTTGAACTTCGTCAAAAGTATAACCAGCAGAACAAGCTTCCCAAAGTTTTGGACTAGTCGCATCCAAATCTTTAACGAAAAGCATGTCTGAATGTTCTACACGTTCAGCAGTATGACCACCAACGCTTGAAGAAGTAGCAGATTTTGGTTGACGGATGTTGTGAGACCAAGAATTAACTTCTAGCCAGTTCTTGTGCTCAGAATCACGTGACTCACCATCAACTTTGTACTTGCCTTGAAATTGAACGTATATGTCTTTCATTGGATTTACCCTTATTTTTTAAAGTTATTATTTAGCCACGCTCTATTTTAATTCGAGGACTGAGGTAACTCAGTGACAAGTCGCAGAGAAACTGACAACTCATCTAGCTGGAAATGCGGTCTTAAAAAGACCACAGACTTGTAGTGCCCTGGCTCTGCAGGATTCTCTACAACTTTTACAGAAGCTTCACGCAGTGGATACTGTGCTTTTGCTTCTTGAGACGCGCCATCATCAAGCAATACATATTGTGATAGCCATTCATTTAAAAATGCTTCTACGTTTCCAGCCGATGCAAAACTTCCGACTTTATCTCGCATCATTGCTTTTAGATAATGTGCAATTCGAGAAACTGCCATGATGTATTGGATTTGGCTAGAAAGTGATGAGTTTGCATTCGCAGTATCACTGTCATATTTTTTCGGCTTCTGCGTAGACTGTGCACCAAAGAATGCTGCATAGTCTGTATTCTTACAATGCACCAGTGGAATAAAGCCCAAATCACTTAATTCTTTTTCACGACGATCAGTGATAGCAATTTCTGTTGGGCATTTAAATACCACTTCACCATCATTGGTTTTAAAGGTATGCACTGGTAAGCCTTCGACCATACCACCACCTTCTACACCACGAATAGCCGCACACCAACCATGCAAGTCAAAGGCATTGGTCAAACGTGTACCGAACGCATAAGCTGCATTCATCCATAAATATTCATCGTGATTTTGACCTGAAACTTCTTCAACGAAGTTAAAGCCTTCAGTTGCCCATCCCTCTTTAGGATCATAAGGCAAGCGTCCTAAAACACGTGGCATGGTCAATGCAACATAACGCGCATCATCGCTTTCACGGAACGAACGCCATTGCACATATTCAGCTGTTTCAAACACTTTTGAAACATCACGCGGACGATCAATATCAGTGAATGATTCAAGACCTAACATATTGCTGCTTGCAGCAGAAATGAATGGTGCATGTGATGCTGCTGCAACATGTGAAATTTGTTCTAACAGATACATATCTGATGGTGTACGATCGAACTCAAAGTCACCAATCAAAGTAGCATAAGGAGCGCCACCAAATGAACCATATTCTTCTTCATACACTTTTTTAAACAATGTACTTTGATCGAAATCTGTTGCACCTTGGAAGTCTTTGATCAACTCTTTTTTCGTCGTGTTTAACATACGAATTTTGATCAACGGATTAGACGGTGACTCTTGGCAAAAATAGTACAAACCACGCCAAGTCGATTCAATTTTTTGAAACTGCTCGTTGTGCATGATTTTGCTAAGTTGTGTCGAAATAAGTGCATCAATTTCAGCAATACGCTTATCAATAGACAAAGACATGTTTTCAGAAACAGTAATTGTTCCTGCCATGACTTCTTTCGCCAATTCGCTAATTAAGCTTTTCGCACGATCATGTTCTTCATCATTACGTGCAATTCGGCTACGCTCCACAATAGAATCAAGTAAACTTACTTCTTCTACAGCTGTATCTTGTACAGTATTGGTTTGTAAATTACTCATTTTCTGGACCCGCCTCAGCACTTAATTTACGAATCTGATCCGTATTTTGTAAAACCTCATCAAGCAAGTCTTCCAAACGCTCACTATTAGAAATCTTATTTCTCAAGTCTGTTAAACGCTCACGCGCTTCAACCAACTTTTTAAGTGGTTCAACTTGCTGTACAACTTGTTCAGGGCGAAAATCTTCCATTGACTTAAATGTTAAATCAACTGACATGCGACCACCTTCTTCAGTCAAAGTATTTTCAACTTGGAAGGCTGCACGTGGAGATAATGATTCCATCACTTCATCAATGTTTTCTAAGTCAACATTGATAAATTTCTTGTCTTTTAACTTGGTTCTTTCTAACTCAGAAGCAGCAGAGAAATCGCCGAGCACACCAACAACAAATGGTAATTCTTTAACTTCCTTGCCATCACCCACTTCAACATCATAAGTCAGCTGAACACGTGGTGGTCTGATTCGCTGTAATTTTTTCTGTACACTTTCACGTTTTGACATTTTTTTTATCCATTAATTTGAGCAAATAAATTATGTTGGGAAATTCGGTCTAGCTGCTGGTGTCGGCTTCGGTTTTGCTGGAGTAGCAGCGGGTTTAGATGATGCAGGCTTAGATGAAGAAGGTGCAGAACGTGTCGGCGAAGTACGGTTCACTTTCTGAGGACGGCTCACTTTCTGAGGGCGAGAACTACGCTCTACGCTCGGTGCAGTTTCCTGATTTTTTTCAACCAAAACTGCTGCAGGCATTGCTTGTCGAACAGCATCTGTAAAACTTTTCGCAACTGGATAAGTTTTGGCTTCTGTCAAGTAACGCATTTCACTGGTACGCATCTTGGTTAGCGCATCGGAAGCCAAACCAAGACCAGCAAGGAACTTAACATCAGTCAACTCATTGCTTTGAATATTCAATGTTTCTAAATAACTGACAATTTGAAGCGCTTTTTCATTTTTCCCAAGCTGTTGGAATTTCTCCGCAGCTGAGACCAACAGTTTGTTTTTATAGTCTTTGTTCTTCTTATCACACAATTGCGCATAAATCCCCAGAAGCTCAGGATTCGTCTCGCCTTCAACCATTGGATAGTCTTTGATACATGATCTTTTTAGTTTGATCTCATCGTTTGCGCTAACAAATGTGCTCGCAAATGATGCTCCAAGAACTAAAATGTACGGGATATAATTCTTCAAAATCTAACCTCAATTCACTTGATTCAGTTATTCAATAGATTTACTTTTGATGTTTTATAAATATATATAATTAAAGCAACTTCGTTTAAAATCTTAGAAATAAAACTAAAAAAAACACTTTTAGTCAAGTGAAATTTCGTATCAACATTTTAAACGATTGATAAAAAAAGTTTTTTAAAGCGTTTGGATAATATCAATAATATCTTATCTTCACAAAAGTTTTTTTTTCTGTAAAATATTTCTTGAGATTTTTAAAAAAATATTAAACATTTGATTTTAATATACTAATTTAAATGCCAAATTGATAGGCTAGAAAATTAAAAACTGACTTTGTGCCAAAGTAAAGTTTTTGAGAGAGACAAAAATGACCGATTTAAAAGTTTTGATTAAAAAGTTATCTGCATCTTCACGTACAGCTTTAGAACAATCCGCCAATCTATGTGTAAATCATCAAAATTTTGAAATTGAAATTGAACATTTTTTTGTCAAATTACTTGAACAGCATGGCAATGATCTTGAAATATTACTAAACAAATGCAAAATTTCAAAAGATGCATTGTTAAGTGATTTGTTAGAATGCATTTCTCAGCTTCCGAAAGGCAATACCCGAACGCCAATATTTTCAAAATCAATTGTTCGACTTCTGGAACAAGCATGGTTGCTTGCTTCAGCTGAACAAGATTCAGTGATTCGCAGTGGACACTTACTTGTTGCGTTACTTACTGCCTCGGACCTCTATCAAATTGCAATTCGAGCTTCAAGCTTATTTGATCTTTTCCCGATTGATATGATGAAGCATAAATTCTTGGAAATTTGCGTGAACAGTAACGAAAATGTTCCCGTGAATACCACAGAAAAAGAAGCCAAATCTGAAGTAGATTCAGGTGATCATTCAGCCTCACTTAAAAAAACGCCAGCACTGGATCAGTTCACTATTAACCTCACTGAAAAGGCTCAAAAAGGTGGAATAGACCCTGTTATTGGTCGTGAATACGAAATCCGTTTGATGCTGGATATTTTGATGCGTCGTCGTCAAAACAATCCCATCTTAACAGGTGAGCCTGGTGTCGGTAAAACTGCTGTAGTTGAAGGTCTAGCACTTAAAATTTCACAAAACCAAGTTCCCGATGCGCTTAAAAATGTTCAACTGCATTCTTTAGATATGGGCTTGTTACAAGCTGGTGCAAGCGTCAAAGGTGAGTTTGAAAACCGATTAAAACAAGTCATCCAAGAAGTGCAACAATCAGCTCACCCTATTATCCTGTTTATTGATGAAGCTCACACCATGATTGGTGCTGGTGGTCAAGCAGGTCAAAATGATGCAGCAAACTTGTTAAAACCTGCATTGGCGCGTGGTGAATTAAGAACAATTGCAGCAACAACATGGGCGGAATATAAGCAGTATTTTGAAAAAGATGCCGCTTTGAGTCGTCGCTTCCAAGTGGTTAAAGTTGAAGAACCAACCGAAGAAGTGGCTATTGATATGTTACGTGCCATGATTCCTGTGATGGCAAATCACTTTAACTTACGTATTGATGATGAAGCCATTGTTACGGCTGTACATTCATCACACCGTTATATCAGTGGGCGCCAACTCCCAGATAAAGCCATTAGTGTATTAGATACAGCGGCTGCACGTGTTGCACTCACACAAAATGCCCAACCTGTGAAATTGGATCAACTCAAAGCTCAACAACATAATTTAAATTTAGAATTCAATATCATTGAAAATGAGCATAAGCATGAGTCAATTCATGAAGAACGCTTAGCACAACTTAAACAATCTTTAGATACACTTGAGCAAGAAATTCAAGAAACAGAACAACAATGGCAAGCCGAATTGGATTTAATTCAGCAAATCAAAGTATTAGAAAGCGGTACCGATACGGAACAAGCATCACATAAAGATGAAATCCTAAAACTTCGTAACAACTTAGCTGAACTGCAAGGTCAAGAACCTCTGGTTTTTGAACGTGTAAATGCACAAATCATCAATGAAATTATTTCAGATTGGACCGGTATTCCTGTTGGGAAAATGGTCAATGATGAAATTAAACAAATTCTCAGCTTGGAAGAAAAACTGGAACAACGTGTAATGGGACAAGATTATGCATTACATCAGCTGGTTCAAGGGATTAAAACATCGAAAGCTCGCTTAGAAGATCCGAATAAACCACAAGGTGTCTTCATGCTAGTCGGTCCAAGTGGTGTCGGTAAAACGGAAACCGCCTTAGCACTTGCAAATGAGCTCTATGGTGGTGAATCGCATTTAATCACCATCAATATGTCTGAATACCAAGAAGCACATACTGTTTCCTCTCTCAAAGGTGCACCTCCAGGGTATGTAGGTTATGGTCAAGGTGGTGTATTAACCGAAGCTGTTAGACGTAATCCTTATAGTGTTGTTTTACTGGACGAGATTGAAAAAGCGCATAGCGATGTTCAAGAATTGTTCTACCAAGTTTTCGACAAAGGAACACTTGAAGACGGTGAAGGTCGAGTTATTGATTTTAAAAATACCACGATTTTGTTGACTTCAAATACAGGTTCAAACGCCATTATGCAGGCATGTTTAAATCAGCCTTTAGAAGAGTGGCCAAGCGCTGAAGAGCTGACCGAGCAACTTAAGCCAAGTTTATATAAACAATTTAAACCTGCATTTTTGGGTCGTATGCGGATTGTGCCGTATTTCCCATTACATGATGATCTTCTGGTCAGAATTATTGAACATAAAATTGGCAAAATTACTGCACGACTCGAAAAACAATACGAAACCAAAGTGACATATAGCGACGATTTGATCGAGTTAATTCTCAGTCGTTGCACAGAGGTGGATAGTGGTGCGCGTAATGTTGACAATATTTTAAATGCTTCTGTCTTACCTGCATTAGCAACAGAAATGCTGGTTGCGCTAGCAGAACAAAAAATTCCTAAATTGATTCATATCGACACCAAAGATGATGAAATTATTTACCTTTTAGATCCACAAGCCAAATCTGCAAAGAAGAAATCGAGTAAGAAGCCAAAGGTTGTGGAAGCTTAAATTCACGAGTATAGAGAATGGATATTAATTTAGATACCTTACTAAAACCTATTTCAGATGATCATCCATGTGGAGAAGATTTATCTTTTTCCAATGAGTTTCATGAAATAAAAAAAGCACGAACACATGATGATCCACTATTAGATCAGGGGGATTGGATCTCTGAACCTAAGCAAGCGGATTGGTCATTTGTTGCTGAAAAGTCTGTTCAATTATTAACAGATAAAACTAAGGATATCCGTTTACTGACTTGGCTGACCGAAGCTTGGACAAATCTATATGGTTTTGAAGGTTTAATTAAAGGACTAGAGCTGAGCCATCGCGTCTTAGAGCAATTCTGGTTAAAGCTCCATCCTGAAATTGAAGATGATGATTTAGATCAACGTCTCGGGTTGCTACAAGGCTTCACAACACAATTACCCAGCTTGATCAAGAATGTTCCACTCATCAACATTCAACCATTCTACTCACTTGCCCAATACGAAAAATTTTTACATTTACAAAATGTGCGTCGTAAGCAAGCTGAAGATTCTGATAGTGTGGAAGCATCACTAGAATTAGACCAATTCAACCAAGCTTTATTCAATACATCTCGGACATTTCAATATCAAAATTATCAGCAATTTCAGGAAATTTTGCAGCATTGGAATATCATTAAACAAGTGCTCGATTCTTTGATGGAGTTGGAAGCGCCAAGTTTTGCCAATGTAGATTCTCAACTTGAAAATATTCAAATGAATCTAAAGAAAATCTATAAAGCAGAATCTTTTGGCAGCAACACCAATACAGCGCCTATGGAAAATACAGATACTCAAGTTCAAACACCCATTGCAACAGCTACAGAGTCCTATGCAGCTCCAGTGGTTCAAACACAAAGTTTTCAGCCACAACCACAAAGTCACTTACAGAACCGTGAACAGGCAATGCGTGTTTTACAAGATATTGCTGATTATTTTCAAACCAATGAACCACATAGCCCTGTAAGTTATATGCTGCAAAAAACCATTAAATGGAGTCAAATGCCTTTACACGAATGGTTAACTCAAGTCATTAAAAATGATAATCCCCTTGATTCTATTCAAGAATTACTGGGCGTCAACCAAAATAATGAATCTTCTGAGTGGTAATCCAATATGTTTAAAGCTGAAAAAGTTCTTTGGGGTGAAGGTTTATTTTTAAGACCACAGCATTTCCAACTACAAGATACCTATCAAGAACAACGTTTAAATCATACCGTTCGTTCTACTATTCCCTATCCTTATGGGATTAAAAATCTTCGTTTTGACGAAACTCAATTGGGTACACATGTACTGGCTTTAGAACACATTGATATGATTTGGCAGGATGGCGAGATTTATCAAGCACCTGCTAAAGATCTTTTGCCACAACCGATCTTATTGGATGAATTGAATTTGCGTGGTGAAATGCTCATTTATTTAGCATTGCCGATCTTACAACCCAATAAGAAAAACATTTCAGATGATCAGGATAAGCAACCTGCGCGCTATCATTCTTATTTGAATGAAACACATGATCTGTTTACAGATGCAACACCTGCTGAAATTACTTTTCTGAGACGTCGTACTGAATTCAAACTTTTTGATATTCAAGCTGATCCGAATCAGGATTTAGATGGTTTTTTGTATTTAGCGATTGGAAAAATCAAACGTCATAGTTCAGGTAATTTTGAAATTGATTCAAAATATATTCCGCCAATTTTACATATTCAGTCGAATGAAACCCTGTTGGCGAATTTGAAACGAACTTTAAATGTTGTTCGTGCCAAAATCAAAATGATTCAAACCAATAACCGTGAAAACGAACAGAAACTGATCGAATTTAGATCGGGAGATATTGTGTCTTTCTGGTTGGTGAATGCGCTCAATACTGCTCATGCAACATTAAACCATCTTTTGCAAAATCCTCAGATTCATCCTGAGAAATTGTTCTTTGAGTTGTTACGTTTAACAGGTTCATTACTCACCTTCTCTACCGCATATGAAGTTGAGCATTTACCACAATATCAACATCACAACTTGCAAGATAGTTTTACTCAATTAGATAAAATCTTACGTGAACTGTTAGATACGATTATTTCAAGTCGTTATATCAGTATCGCATTGAAAGAAATTCGTCCTTCGTATTGGGTCGGTAGCTTAGAAACCGATAAAATTACTAAAGAATCAAGACTTTATATCGCAGTCTCAAGTGGTATGATGCAGACACACGAATTGATTCAAATCGTACCTTTACGTTTCAAAGTTGGTAATACGGTAGATGTAGAACAACGTGTTGTTGCAGCACTTCCTGCAATTCCAATTCATCATTTGGTACAAATTCCAACGGCCATTCCAGTACGATCAGGGGTGAGCTATTTTGAAATTGAGCCACACCACGAGATGTATCAGCGTATGCTTGATTCTGAAACCATTTGTATTTATGTACCAGCAGGTTTCCAAGATATCAGTATTGAGCTGATCGCAGTGATGAACGGTTAAGAGGATGAGCAAATGAGTCAGAACAATAATATCGCCCCTTCACTGTTTGATGATGGACAAATTGGGGCAGGTTCTTTACCTCAACCGACTAAAAATGCACAAGCAACCAATTTGGTTGATCTTTTGCACGACGGTTTTTATATCGTCTTTTTATTAAGAAATCAGTACGTTCCTGAAAATGCTGATCGCTTTAAAGAGAAGATTTTAGATTTACTCAATCGCTTCGAACATCAAGCCAAGAAACTACAGTTTTCAGCAGAAGATATTCAAGACGCAAAGTATGCCTATTGCGCTTTACTTGATGAAACGATTGTTACCCAACAAGATCCTTCTTTTTTCAATCTACAAAATCATTGGTTAATCAGCCCCTTACAGTTGACCCTGTTCGGTTCACAACTGGCGGGTTATCGTTTTTTTGAGTTTTTAGAGCTGATTCGTGCCCGCGGTAAAGAAAGACTCGCGTCACTCGAAGTTTATCATTATTGCTTATTGCTCGGTTTTCAAGGTAAGTATCGTATTGAATCTATTGAGAGTTTAAATCACTTAGTCGCACGAGTCGGTGATGAAATTGATTACTTAAAAGGTAAAAAAGCTGCTTTTTCACCTTTTGCTGCGCTACCTGATCAGATCAAAAATATTATTCATCGAGAATTACCTTTTGTTTGGATTCTAATTTTCCTGTTGTTATTTGCAGTGCTTGCTTTTGCAGGATTAAAAATTATGTTGAATAAGAATGAAGATGCTTCGCTTGCAAAATTTAATAATGTAATTGCAGCGCCAGCAGAACAAGCGCATATCACGATTCTATTGCCTTGACGGTAAAATTATGACACAAGAAAAGCAAACATCTATTCGTATATTACAAAGTAAGCCTGTTAAAAAAACTTGGGGAAAATCATCAATCTTTTTACTTGGCTTATTAACCGGGATCATCCTTTCAGCGATCTTTTTCTTTATTTTTATCAATTTTAACCAGCCTGAAACTGTAACTGACTCAGTTGAAACAACATCCGCTGTACAAGAACAAGATGTACAAGCGCATACTGAAGAAGCTACAAACAATCAACATGATGAAAGCGCTGGTGCTTATAAACAACATATTAATGAGAAAGACTTTAATCAAATTTTCAAACATGAAAATAAGCCTGCACCTCAACCAGTTCCAAAGAGCGGCTCACCATTTGAACAAATGCTCAAACCAGAAGTGAAGCCTGCTCCTGCAGTAGCATCTAAACCACCAGTTGTACCTGCAAAACCTGTAGCCGCTGCAACAGCCAAACCGAAAGTTGAGGCAAAAGCAGCTGAAAAAGAAGCTCCAGCGAAAAAGGAAGAAGTTCAAGAGATCTCTCCTGAAGCGACTGTCAAAATGACCATAGAAAGAAAAGAGATAGAAAACAAACCATGATTTTGTTTGTTGTTATTTGTTTTCTCTTTTTGGTGATTGGTCTTACTTTTTTAATGTCTTATGAGATCAGAAACAAAACTTTAGACTATTTAAAAGCACTGCTACCACAGGGTAAGAAAAAACTAGCCTCTGCAAAACATTTCGCAGAGCAAATGAACCAAGCAGCTTCTGCACATCAAACTCAGACCCATTGGCATTTACAACAATGGTGGATTTTGATCGCAGGTTTTTTTCTGCTTTCCAGTATTTTAGTTTTTGCCTTTACTCGCCCCATTGACCCGACAAAAGTAGAAGCAGAATACTTAAGACAGACAGATCCACAAATCTATGCATTGCTTAATGGTGAGGTCTTAAGCCCTCCGCCTGCTGTTGATGACAGCTTAATTGATGCCGCAATTGTGCAAGCTCAAATCCTAGAGAGAGAAAATCCACTTCCAAATCATCAATTCCCAAGTGTGAATCCATCAGCGATTGATAACGAAGGAGTTGGGGACCAGAGAAGCAGTTTTGATACGGCAATGGTTGACCGTAAATGGGACAAAATGCATCCAAGTTATAAGCAACGTTTGCTGATGGTCTTTAAAATCATGAAAGAACGTCACGGTTATGAAATGGTTCTTTTAGAAGGTTATCGTAGCCCTGAACGTCAAACACGTCTATCAGGAAATACGGCAACCACTTTAGCCAAGGCTTATCAAAGCTATCATCAATTTGGATTAGCTGCTGATGTAGCCTTTAAACGTGATGGTAAGGTAGTGATTTCTGAACGCGATCCATGGGCTTGGAAAGGTTATCAACTATATGGTGTTGTCGCTGAATCTGTAGGTTTAACCTGGGGTGGTCGCTGGACAAGAATTCATGACTATGGCCATACTGAATTCCGAATGCCTGGACTACGTAAAAACCGTGAATCTGCTGAACGCTTAATTGCAGAAGCACAAGGTAAAGGTCTCATGGCAAATAATATTGAGGTCAATTAATGGAAATTTGATTGTTGTAGGAAATTACTTACAACAATCACAGCGATTGTCATCTATACGATTAGTGATCAATTTTATATTCTATTGTTATCGGGAACAGGAAGTTTCCCAGACAAAACAACAATAACCAAGTGTCTGAGCATCAGGAACGTGAGATTCGACAGGAGTCAGATCTAACTCACCAATATGAAGAAAACCCCATCAGGATGATGGGGTTTTCTTTTTATAGCCATACCATTTTTTTGATTTATAGTTTCTTTAAATATTCGACTATTTCTTTATTATTCGCCATTTCTGCCAGTTCCAAGGCTGTAAATTGTGCTTTATAGTGGACATCAGCACCCTGACTCACTAATAACTTCAAAATGTCTAAATGATTATTTTCGGCTGCGGCTTGTAATGCACTATAACCTTCTTCATCCATTTGATTGGCATCAATCCCTTGTGATAAAAGCTGTTCGACTTGTTCAATATCGCCAAGTGAAGCAGCATACACCAGTTCAGGAAGATAAAGTTCTTCATCATCATTAGGAATGGGAGAGAATGAGTTAAGTTTCATAAAAAGATCCTATTTGACTGAATTATTACCCGCAAAATTTTAAATGACAACATCAAATTTAAATTATTCTGAAAGGATTACCAAAATTTCCACCACTTTTGTGTGTTTAAATTTTGATGTATTTGTGGTGCTGTATTTTGAATTTCTTCGCCCTTTTCATTATATATCTCATCGCCATCACCACGAACACTTGCTTTAAAATACTGTGCAATTTTATACATTTTTATTAGAATTTCACGATCTGGATTTTTCACGCTAATACTATTTTTAGACGGAGAAAAATAAACATTTACCCCCTCTGGATATTTAGAATAGCCCTTCCATATACATAATCCTTCAATTTTAAAACTTAAAACCTCATTTTCAGGACCAATAATTTCAATTTGGTCGTTACGATCCATTTCAGGATCATTTTCTATATATTCTAGCCATTTATCTAATGTAATTTTATTTTGTGGTTCAGAATCAATCTGCTCAATATGAATAGAATATCCCATATGATTTCCCTTAATTTGTAATAATTATTCTTAATAATTTTAATAGAAAGCTTATAAATAGGATAGATGTATTTCCATTTCACATAAAAAAACACCCCCAACATTTTAGTTGAGGGTGTTTAAGAATTAAAAGCTGGCG
>NZ_LBNA01000001.1:0-1006 GCF_001005515.1 Acinetobacter sp. Ag2 | reverse complement strand
GTTGCTGTTTGGCTCAGCTGTTCCACTGACACTTACCGAACCATCTGGATTGCCTGTGACATTGACCACTGGTGCTGCTGGGGCAGTTGTAGTATTGATAGCAAAGTTGGGACCAACACCACCAATACCAACATTACCTGTAATATCTGTAAAACTTCCTGCAATCACACTAATTTTATTATTGCTTGCCAAGAAATTTGCGTTGGGTGTGAAAATGGCTGTCCAAGTTAGACCACCATCATTACTGCTTACTGGACTTAACGTCCCATTTGATACCAAGATATCATCATTACCAAAGTTTTTTACGATCTCACTAAAACTAAACGTTACAAGCGCTGATTCACCTATAGTTAGAATCGTATCACTCATACTAATAATGACTGTTGGTGCTGTACTATCTACTATTACTACCGCAGGCGGACTAACATTTCCCGATGCATCTACAGCGGTCACTTTAAGCGCTGTACCATCTGGAATAGATGTTGTTGGTGTAAATGTAAATTTACCGTCTGGTCCTGCTGTTGTAGTACCAATGACTTTACCTGAACTATCAGTAATATTTACCGTACTTCCTGCTTCTGCTGTCCCTGTAATTGGACTACCGTCTGTAGGATCAACGATGGGTTGAGCTGGTGCAGTACTATCAACAATCACTTGCGCAGGCGGACTAACATTTCCCGATGCATCTACAGCCGTTACTTTCAGCGTTGTACCATCTGGAATAGGTGTTGTTGGTGTAAAAGTAAATTTACCGTCCGGTCCTGCTGTTGTAGTACCGATGACTTTACCTGAACTATCAGTAATATTTACTGTGCTTCCTGCTTCTGCTGTTCCTGTAATTGGACTACCGTCTGTAGGATTAACGATGGGTTGAGCGGGTGCAGTGCTATCCACAATGATTTGCGCAGGCGGACTAACATTTCCCGAGGCATCTACAGCTGTTACTTTAAGCGCTGTACCACCTGGAATAGGTATTGTTGGTGTAAATGTAAATTTAACGTCTGGT
>NZ_LBNA01000007.1:0-4275 GCF_001005515.1 Acinetobacter sp. Ag2 | reverse complement strand
AATAAATAATGATTTGATAGCACTAGCTAAAAAAATAGAAAGAGGCAGTATGGTTACAAGTCCTAATATGTATTTCGTAAAAGGATTAGGTGTAGGGAGACGAGGGCAAGAACAAAAAGATATTTTAGATGAAGTAGAGCTACAGGAATATTTAGACAAGTATCCTTCATTATTTCGTTAATATTTCTAAAATTAACATAATGCACGTTATGCGAAATGAAAATTTTTATCTAATATAAATCATAGTCTTATCGTAGTTTAAAAATCCCAATCATGACCGATTGGGATTTTTTGTTGATTCTTCACGTTATACGTTCAATATTTGATCGTTTTTTCACTGTTTTGATTAGATATTTTGAAAAGTTGGTTCTCAACTTTTGCTGTTGACACTATGTGGAACAAAAAAAAATGCCCCTTTTTTTAATCTATAAAATAGGTATCGACTTTAAATTTTGGTCGATATGAAAAATAAACGGAAATCCTTCCTCCTGATAATTTTTTCATTTTCTGTCAAAAATTTAAGGTGTTTTTATGCGCCTTAGATGCACCTCGTATTTTTGTTTTGGGTAGCCAGAATACTCAACAAACCAGAACTTCAATACAGGTCTACTTAGGACATTGAATATTAATCAGGAAGTGAAAATATGAATGCTTTTTTTGCAATGGTTGTACAGTTAGCTAAACACTTTAAGGAACGCCCAGATGTTCTATTTGGACTTATTGTTGTCCTTGGTGCTATTACTTTGATATGGGCTGGCAAACTTAAAGGTGCAATTTCATTTGGAGGGTAATGATAAAGATGAGAGGTGAAAGTATGATCAGCAAATTTATGATATTATGTATCTCAATTGAGTTACATAAAATTTAGGTGAAGATATGACTTCTCAAACCTCAATGCTACACGTTCGAATTGATGATGAAACAAAGCTACAGGCACAACAAGCTTTGAAATCAATGGGGATGTCTGTTTCGGATGCTGTACGAATCTTTTTGACTCGTGTAGTGGCTGAACAGGCGATTCCATTCGATGTACGTGTACCAAATACCACAACTTTAGCCGCTATGAATGAAGCTGATGCGCTCATTCAAGCCAAGAAAGCCCGTTTTGAAACTGTAGAAGACTTGTTTAATGACCTCGAAAAAATCAACTAAAGATAAACGGGCCGTTTTACCTCGATCATCGGACTATACCAAAGAGTTTTTAGCAGACTGGCAAAGGCTTTCTCGTAGTGGTCGTTATGACATGGGTAAGCTTAAACAGGTCATGATGCTGATTATCGCGAATGATGAGCCTTTAGGGGCTGAATGGGTTGATCATGCGCTAAGTGGTAATCAATGGAAAAACTGCCGTGAACTGCATGTCGGTGGCGATTTTCTGTTGATTTATCGTATTGAACCACTCTCTAAGTTTGAGATGGTGGTTTTTGTGCGTACTGGAACGCATAGCGAGTTATTTAAGTAAGCACCAAACAAAGAGGATCTGTATTTATGAATGAAGCAGAAAAAGAACGGTTAAAAGAGATTTTTAGAAGTTCAAAGGGAATCGTAGATCATGAATTTTCTCAAGAAGTAATTGATGCTTGCCAACCTTATGAAGATGCAAGACACCAGCGTATTTTGAACGGTGAAACGACTTTGGAGCAGGAAGAAGCCGCTTTAATGGCTGAATGGAGACGATTGAACCCTAAATAAGCCTATAAGAGCTTAAATTGCATTTATTTTGATGTTTATTTATCAAAAAAGAGCAAATTTCATCAAATTAAAGCAAATGGTTTTATCAAAAAACGCAACTAAAAGCAAAAAGCAGCAAATAAGATCAAATAAAGGCAAATCCTAGTGTGTGATATGTAGCAAATTAAGGCAAATATACGCAAACTGGAATTTGTACAATGAGGCAAGATGTGTATTGTACTAGTACATGCAAGCTGTACTACCCAAATACCTACACAATTCGCATACGCTCAATGTGTCATCTTGTCCTGCGGAGATGTTTGTTTATTTACACCCAAAGATCATGCCAGGAAAAAATATGTCGTTACTTACAATCCTTGAAGCATCAAAACAGTTCAAAGTTGGTAGGACGAGTATTTATAAAGCAATTAAACGAGGGGACATTACTCCACGTTTAAATGCCCAAAATATTCAGGTAATTGATGCTCACGATATGGTACGTGTCTTTGGTGGATCTGTTCCTAAATCTGTTTCTGGAAACAGTACACCAGTTGTTTTTGGGAACAACGAGGAACTGGTACGTGAACTGCGAGAACAGATACAAGATTTGAAGCAAGATAAAGAGTTCTTAAAGCAAGAAATGGCAAGCATTAGACGTGATTTTGATGACTTCAAATTGATGATTGAATACAAGGGGAAATCAGACTTGTCAGAAACAAGTGAAACAGTTTTAGAACAAGATAGAAACAGTTTTGGTGTACAAGAAAAACAGCAAAGGGAACAGATCGAAACAGATGAAAAGCAACATCAAAAAATAGAAAAAAAGCGGTTTGGTTTTTTAAGAAGAATTTTTGGTGATTAATTGATTTAATAAAATTTGTTCAAGAAAAAAGCCCTGATGTCTTGCAACATACAGGGCTTTCTCGTAAATTGTTGGTACGCAGTTATTTGATGTTACAGCATCGAATAACGAAGATCATAAGGTTTGGCGACCGTTATGATTTCACCTTGCGGCTTGTACCTAGACTCTATTTTCACAATAACCTAGGTTATATGCAAGCCTAATCTTGAAAAACTTCGTTATTGATACACTTGTGAACTTCAAATAAGCATCTTAGATCGAGCTTTGCCCGCTTCTGCGTGTCCGTTTTATACGTTTAGGCATGTGGTGTGGGTGGAAGGAATTAAGCGACGCTAGCGCACCACAGCGATTGTTTTAGAAGAATCTAAGGCAAGAGTTGCTACTAGGGGAAATCGACAAAGCAACAGCGTGATGAGTAGCTCAGGGATGCTTTAAATTGTATGTTGGGGAAACCCTCACAGAGATAAGCGAACTGAACGGTTTGGGAACGTGTCGATGCGGTGTGTGAATCGTAATCTCAGCCTATGTAGGAAAGCACAATTACCTACTGTCGTGGACGACCGATGCGTGGCTCCGTCAGCCCATAATTGGTATTCGGCAATACTTTAAGAGCGAGCAAGTTTTTGCAAGCTCTTAGGGTGAGTATTGCCGAAACTCACTCAACGTTCACCATCAGCCCAAAGGGCTTGCCCGATGGCTGTGGTAACTTGAGTGAGTGAGCTCGTTATTTTAATTAATTTTTTGATATTGATAATATCCATAAAATAAATTCTCTGTTATTTACTACTTTTTATTTTTTTTATAATTATTTCCCTTTCATATTTACTATTTTGTCATATATTTCTATTGATATTTACTTATTTAGATTTCAGGTTTACTAGTTTTAAGTATTAATTTTTATTGTAATTTTTTGAAAAATATCAATTTTTTTTAATTTTTGCCCTATTGATCATTCTAGATAGACTTTTTTTTTTATGCGAAAATTTTTTAAAATTTGATTTTGGAGATTTACATGATTTTTTTGCTTAACCCTGTTTTTTGGATTGGTTT
Organism: Acinetobacter sp. Ag2; assembly: GCF_001005515.1. Lineage (NCBI taxonomy): Bacteria > Pseudomonadati > Pseudomonadota > Gammaproteobacteria > Moraxellales > Moraxellaceae > Acinetobacter > Acinetobacter sp. Ag2. The sequence continues at coordinate 692 of NZ_LBNA01000007.1, read as the reverse complement.
TTTTAATTTTTTTGGTTCTATTGATATTGCGATGGGACTAGTAGTTATTTGCTTTATTCAGATGCTATTCAATTTTTATCTGCTTAAAGCATTTGTTGATTTAAAGGCTAAGGTGTAATGGATTTAAATAACGCAAAAATTTTTTCAAAGATTAACTTATGGTGGGTAGATGCGCCTTTTTATAAGGAAACTTTAAAAAATACAGATGCTGGACAGAGCATAGCTGTTTTAAAAACAGCTATAGTTTTAGCAATGGAATCTGATTTCAATACACGCATTTCAAAAGTTTCATTTACTGACTTAGAAGAAATAACAGGTTTATCTAGACCTATGGTGAGTAAAGCAATAAAAATTCTACATCAGCATAAAATTATAAAAATTGAGTCATCAAGTAGAGGCAGAACGAATTGTTATCGAATGATTGATAAGCCAGAAGAATTTGAAGCAGATAGTACTGTTTTAAAAATAGAAAAAAAGGCTTCAGGATGGACTAAATTACCCTATAAATCTTTATTTATGAACTTGAGAACTTTACCGAATAAAGGACGGTTTAGTTTGGGAGCTTTGAAAAATTATTTGGTTATACTTAAGTACCGCCCTAATAATTTAGATTTTAGTCAAATTACACATGAAAAATTTATTGAGAAATGTGGGATACAAGCCAATATGGTTAAGGGTTCAAATGATTTATT
>NZ_LBNA01000020.1:0-34964 GCF_001005515.1 Acinetobacter sp. Ag2 | reverse complement strand
TAGTACATTAGAGGAATTACAAGCTGATCTAGCCGTTTGGCAAAAATTCTAAAATACTGAACGAACTCATCAGGGAAAAATGTGGTGAGGTCGCACACCACTGGAAACATTACTTTGTGGGAAGCGAAGTTGGGCTGAGATGAATTTAGCTCAAATTTAGCCTGACAGGCACACTAAAAAGTGGTTACCTGTCAGATCTGGATTGAGCTAGCAAATATTAATGCTGGAGCTTTATCATTATAAAAATTTGATTTAAATACTTTTTCCCCTACATACGATTTTAAATAATAATGCTGTTGGTGTAAGCGAGAACCACCTTGTATGCCTTGGGCAAAATTCTCATCTTGATTTAATTTGCGTTTAATCGCACTAAAAAATCGTTTTATATTTTTATCAGGCGTTTTTGAAATTACTCTTAAGGTTATTTTTTCTAGAGCATTCTCAGTTTCTCTTCCACCTTGTCCTTCAATAGCGTAAATACAATATTCATCATCATAGATTTGGTGTTTATTGATTTTTTGTTCTTTATCTAAAAAATAGAAGCCCAGATTTTGATGATCATACTCCAAAAGTTGTGTTTTTAGATTTTCAGTTGTGATCATTTTGATTTGAATTTGCTGATTGGAATCAAAGTACTCCATCATCATTTCAATGTTATATTTTTCTAATTCAGGCTGAATGTAACGATAGAATTGCGTCAATGATGTGATGACATAAATATACGACATAATGAGCTCACATTTAAATTATTAGCTTTCAAGCTAATTTCTTTTCATCTTCAATGTTTGGGAGCAACTGATCTTTACCAACCATATATTTAAAATCAGCTAAATTGAGCATGTCGAGATCTTCTTCACTATTTCCATAAGCAAAGACTTTTTGATAATGCGCTAAATTGTATTTTTCTAAAACTCTCAAACGTTTTTGTTCACAACTACAATCTGGTGTCGCATAATGACCTGTAAATTTTCCCTCAAGAATCTCAGTCTCAGTACAAATCAAATCAATTTTTAATAATTGGCAAATGACCTCTAAATAAATGTCGACAGAAGCAGAGACTAAAACGACATCATCACCATTATTTTGGTGTTTGAGCAATTGTTGATAAAGGGTAGGATCTAATTGTCCCATGAGACGATAAGCATATTCATCGGCGATATCTAAAATCTCATTGGCATCAGCATGTTTAAACATGGCGTTAAACAACTTTATACGCATTGCATGCGCTGGATAGATATTTAAATAATAGGCTTGGATCCAAGGTAAGATTTTGATGCCTTGTTTGACAATATGCCTTTTGGATAAGGCATAGAAAATAAACCCTGTAAAACTGTCTTTTTTACACAGGGTTCCATCAAAATCAAATAAAGCTAAATTTTTATACGTTTTGCTCGGTGCATACATGTTTCATATCGTCCGTTTACGCGGCTCGCATACCAATTTGTGTTGTAGTCACGACTCAATTTTGGTCCAGAAATAATGACTTCAGGCATTATGGCATATATTGGTTCTTTGCCTGTTTGATTTTTATATAGTTTAGAAACGGCGATATAGGTTTGGGTTTTTTCAAAATCTTGTTCTTTCTCTTGTTTGAGGTCATTACGAAGTTGTCTTGGTGTCACTAGAATATTATTTTGAGCAAATAATGCAGTCAGTGCTTTTTCTGTATCTGTGATGGCAGGGCGAGGATCACCATTTTTATCATAAGATAAGAGGTCACCATCCAGTGCCAAGTCGGCTTTAGCCAACTTATCAATCATTTTTTGAAAGGCAGCATTACGACTAGAATACATCCCTGAGTTGTAGTCTGCAAAACGATAGATTGGCTTGTCATAGTTTGCAGGATACATCATCAAGCGATGAATCCCGTAATACAAACCACCAAATTCTGTATAGAGATCGTCACGTAACTCATTAACATTCATGCTGCTACGCTTGTGTGCTTTGGCATAATTGATATGTACTTGCATCGACCCAAGTGTCGTGATTGGATTCATTTTTTCAGCAATATCTTGACCTACGAATTTGGCAGCACCAGTCAGGGCACTGACATGATAATGCTTTGCCATATAGTCAAATATTTCACGATACAACACATCTAAATCTTTTTCTGTACGCACGCGGCTCATTTGTTTTAAATAATTATCATCAGGTGATGGTTGATTTTTTAAAACATTTTCAAAGTAAGATGCGACAGTACCACCAATGGTTGAACCTAATTTATCTTCAAATTTTTCATTGAGTCGAGTGGTGACTTCTTTGACTGCTTTATCACCTAGACCTGGAACTACAGGGTTGGCGACAAAGTTCGACTCTTGATCGACGACAGCAATGATCGTACAGACATTTTCTTTGTTGGTCGGAATCTTTAATTCGTTTGAAATATCAAAAATATCTTTTGCCCAAGAATCACGTTGGCTGACACGATTTGGAATCAGCTTTTTAATTTGTTCCTGTTTTAACTGCTCATCATCTTCATTGGCAAACCATGAACCTTTACCACAAGCAACTAGACTTAAAGAAAGAGCTAACACGCTGAAAGATTTAATAAAAGCGTGATGTCGAACTAATTTTTTCATATCGCAGAAAACATACTCAGAAAATGATGAGCCACTATGGCAGATGCAGTATACTATGAAGGTCTAAAAATGTATGAATATATATGTATATTGGTCCCTATCAACTGTCAAATAATTTAATTGTTGCCCCTATGGCAGGCGTGACTGATCGTCCGTTTAGAACACTATGCAAGTACTTTGGTGCCGGGCATGCGGTCAGCGAAATGATGACATCTGATCAGACTTTAAGGATGACCAAAAAAAGTTTATATCGTGCCAATTTTGATGGGGAATTAGCACCCATTTCCGCCCAAATTGCAGGTTCTGAACCTGAACAATTGGCTGAAGCTGCACGTTACCAAGTTTCTAATGGCGCTCAAATTGTCGATATCAATATGGGCTGTCCTGCGAAAAAAGTCTGCAATAAGTTAGCAGGCTCAGCACTGTTACAAGATGAAGATTTAGTTGCCCGAATTTTAGATGCAGTGGTCAATGCTGTGGATGTTCCTGTCACTTTAAAGACCCGTTTGGGCTATTTAAATGGTCAAGAGAATATTCTCCGTGTGGCAAAACGTGCTGAAGAAGCAGGGATAGCTGCCTTAGCCTTGCATGGTCGTACCCGTGAAGATATGTATTTAAACACTGCACGGTATAGCTTGATCAAAGAAGTTAAACAGTTGATTTCAATACCCGTGATTGCCAATGGTGATATTGATAGCCCTGAAAAAGCCAAATATGTGTTGGATTATACTGGTGCTGATGCCGTGATGATTGGTCGTGCGGCACAGGGACGCCCTTGGATTTTTCGCGAAATTGCCCATTACTTAAAAACGGGTGAACATTTAGTTGCGCCCAATATCCAAGAAGTGAAAGATGTTTTAATTGGACATTTGTCTGAGCTTTATCAGTTTTATGGGGAATATTCAGGTTGCCGTATTGCACGAAAACATATTGCTTGGTACACCAAAGGCTTACATTCAAGCAATGAGTTTCGTCAAAATATGTATAAGGTGGAAAGTACACTTGAGCAAGCCAAAGTTGTAGAACAGTATTTTGACCACTTATTGGATCAAGGCAACCTGATGAGTGATGTACAAGTAGAGTCCGTTAATTTATTGGATGTATAAGTTAACGGCTTTACAATAAAAGCCTTAATTTAACACCAAGGCATTCCAAACAAAATTTACTTTTTCAGAGTAAATTAAATGGCTACGGACGATATACACATCCTGAAAGAAGCTATAACCCTCCAAAACTTTTAATTTATTGTCATTCAACTCTTCTTCAATCAATAATCTTGGCAGCCATGCGACACCTAAGCCTTGTAAAGCCAAGGCTTTTAAGTCACTGGCGTTGTCTGTTTCATACAAGGTACGGTAATTTAATTTACCTTCGATCACTTTATCGACACATTTACCCAAATAGGCTTTTTTGCTGTAAGCCAAAAGAGGGAAGTTTTGGCTAAATGTATACTTGGGTTGGTGATTGATTGTTGCTGTGACAGGTAAGACTTCCATTTTGACGATTTTATGATATTTAAAAATACTGGGGTCTAGTTGTTGTAAAGTGATTTGATCACAATAACAAATTAAAAAGTCACAAGAGCCTTCTTTTAATAAATAAAGCCCTTGCTGCAAATTGGAGGCGATAATTTCTAATTTTAAATCATCATAATTGCTATATAGTTTTTGAATAAACTTAGGGAAAAATTGAGTAATGAGTGAGTGGGATACTGCAAACTTAATCGATAACTCATTGTCTTTAATATTTTTTTCTAAATAGTTGATGGTGGTGTTCATCTGATTTTTGATATTTTTAGATGTCGAGAGCAAGACTTGCCCTGCATCGGTGAAATCAATGCTTTTGCTATAGCGTTTTAAAATCTGAAAGCCAAGCGCTTCTTCAATATTCTGTATTCTGCGTGTGAAAGCAGATTGGGTAACGTGGCGTAGCGCAGCAGCTTTAGAGATCGATTTTTCTTGATCTAAAGCCAACAGATCTTCTATCCATCGAATTTCAAGGGTCATATTGATTAGCCGTTCTACATTTCACTCTAAGCATTATAACAAGTGATATGCAAAAAATGCATACATAAATATTTTTTTACATTAGCCAATTTTCAATGCATTTCCTAAGATAAATTTATTCTTTTATTGAGCTGTAATGCACATGAACATTGAAATTAAAACGCGAGTTGAGAAGGATTTATTAGGACTTAAAGAAGTGCCATTTCATTGTTATTATGGCGTACAAACCCTAAGAGCATTAGAAAACTTTAACTTAAGTTCAACTAAATTAAGTCACTTTCCTGTTTTTATTAAAGCACTTGCAATGGTTAAGGCTGCGTGTGCCGATGCCAATTTCAAACTCAATAAGCTCGAAGAAAATAAATATAATGCAATTCAGCATGCTTGCCAGCAACTGAACAATGACCTGTATCATGAACAGTTTCCGATTGATATGATTCAAGGTGGTGCGGGTACATCGACCAATATGAATATCAATGAAGTGGTCGCGAACATTGGATTAGAGTATTTAGGGCATGCAAAAGGGGAATACCAATATTTGCATCCAAATAATGATGTAAATATGTCTCAATCAACCAATGATGTTTACCCTAGTGCAATAAAAATCGGATTATTATTTGCTTTGGACCAACTGAATCTGCCGTTCCAAAGTTTAATTCAAAGCTTTGAAAACAAATCAAATGAGTTTTCTCATATCTTAAAAATGGGACGTACTCAGTTACAAGATGCAGTACCGATGACTTTAGGTCAAGAATTTGCAGCATTTGCGCATACTTTGCAAAACGATTTGAAAAAAATCAATCAAATTATGCCAGACGCTTTAAGCGTGGTGAATCTTGGCGGAACTGCGATTGGTACGGGTATTAATACAGAAGTTGAGTACCGTATTCTTGCTATTCAAGCTTTATCTAAAATTACCAATAAAACCATTTCAAGTGCGCCTGATTTAATTGAAGCGACTTCAGATATGGGCGATTTTGTTCTGTTATCGAGCTTATTAAAACGTACCGCTACGAAACTTTCAAAAATCTCAAATGATTTACGTTTGTTGTCGAGTGGTCCGCGTGCTGGTTTAAATGAAATTCATTTAGAACCACGTCAACCGGGCAGTTCAATTATGCCAGGTAAAGTGAACCCTGTAATACCAGAAGCAATGAATCTTGCTTGTTATCAAATTATGGCAAATGATTTGGCAATTACACTCGCTGCTGAAGCAGGTCAATTGCAGCTCAATGCGATGGAACCTTTGATTGCTTTCAAATTGTTTGAATCAATTGATTTGTTAGGCAGAGCAATGCGTATGTTTGAGCAGAAATGTATTCAAAATATTCGTGCAAATGCAGAACATTGCCAAGCTTTGGTAGACAACTCGATTGGTATTATTACGGTGTTGAATCCTTACTTGGGTTATGAAACGACAACGCGTATCGCTAAGCAAGCCAATGAAACTGGGGCAAGTATTTTAGAGTTGATTCGAGCAGAACAATTGCTTTCTGATGAAGTTTTAGCTTCTGTGCTTGCTGTGCAAAATATGGTTCACCCAAAGCAGAAAGATGCGGCTTAATTGCTTTATAAATCTAGTTGATTTTCAAGGAAATACGTTCCGTTTCTTTTCTGATTAAAATAACACAGCCTCCAAATGGAGGCTGTGTTATTTGTAGATAGTTAGATTATTTCTAGGTTTGGGTTATTTGAGATATCACTCATTAAGTTCTAAGCGTAATCGAACCTTAAGAAATTAAAACACCCATTCAATTAGGCAATCCGCAAATGCTGTTTTAGCAGATCATTTCAAGCGTAGATCCGCTCTTTTCGAAAATAATTTTTCAGTATATTTATACTCTCCTGAGCATCAAAATTGTGACATTTTGATGAGTAGCAAGTGTTGGGTCAGTATGAGTACTTTGTTGAATCAATATTCCCAAAAACCACGCTGAATACAGATCGCTAAAATATGATTTTGATTGGGTTTGCTTGCCCAGCCCCATCAACCATAAAAAAGACGGTTTGATACAGGTCATTCTTTGAAAAGAGAAGGGGAGACAAACTTTTGATGTTGTATAGCGAGCTGTGCAATATGTGGGTTATAGGCTTGATAAACCTTAATGCTGTCACAGTCATATACAGCACAGATTTCGTGATATGCATGATAAATCTCACTTGTATTTTTGAATAAGTTAAAAAAAGAAAACTTATCTAAACAAGTGGAAAATGATTGACCGATTGGCAACAAAGTGATTAATCATGATAAAAGCAATTTATATTGATTTTGTTGTCATTTTATTCAAAATAGAGTTTTTATCAAGCTGATTAAGTTGATCGCTATACAGGCTATGCATAGGTCGTTGAGTAAATGAATAAGAATGATTTAAGACGATTTGCTCAATATAATATTTGGGCGACACAACGTCTTTGTGAATGTTTAAAAGCCGTATCTGATGCAGATTTTAATCAAGATATTGGACTGTATTTTAAGAGTATTGCAGGAACGCTTAACCATTTACTGCTGGGCGAACATTATCTCTGGTATTCACGTTTTAAAGAAAATCACTCTCTAACTATGGCATTAAACACCGTCATTCATCAGGATAAAACGCAGCTTTTGAATGAATTAAGCCATAAAAGCCTAAATTGGTTGAGCTTTATTGATGATTTAGATGAAACAGTTTTAACGGGAAACTTGAACTATTTTAGATCGAATGGGGAAGCGCAAAGCTTGCCTTATGCAGATACGCTGATTCACGTTTTTAATCATGGTACACATCATCGAGGGCAAGTAACTGCTGCTATGACGATATTGGGTTATCAATGCCCTGAGCTTGATTGGGTATATATGTTGGTGGAAGAAAATTTACAAGATTGACCAGAATAAATTACAGAAATGACACATCGTCACTTCTGTAATTACTTTGAAATCAAGCGTGATTCATTTCTACAACCAATTGATTCAGTAGATCTTGAGCCTCGAGTTCACGAATTAGAGCAACATTACTACCTGCCCAAAATGCACCAAAGCCAACATCGCCATTTTGTGTTGCCACTGCATTGAGCTGTTTTGCTAAATCATATGCGTATGGATAGGCTGCAACATCTGGACGATCAGCTTGATCAATTCGAGTTTGCCAATGATTGATGATGCCACGTGCTGGGCGACCTGAAATACTTGAGGTAATTTGGGTCAAAGGATGATCAAATAAAGCTTTGCGGTAAGCAGTATTGGCATTTGACGATTTACATTGTACAAAGGCGGTTCCCATTTGCACTGCATCTGCACCGAGATTGAGCATGGCTTTTGCCTGTTGACCATTCATAATTCCTCCAGCTGCAACCACAGGGAGTGAACAGTGTTTTTTGATCAGTTGAACAAGGTCGGAGGTTTTAATTGCACCATCGATCTGTGCATTAAAAATACCACGATGTCCACCTGCTTCAATTCCTTGAGCAATGATAATATCAATCCCTGCTGCTTCGATCGCAAGGGCTTCAGTCAGATTGGTTGCTGAAACAAGCGTTAAAATACCAGCATCTTTTAGTTTTTGGATTTGATATTCATGTGGAATACCAAAGTGAAAACTCACCGCTTTGGGCTGTGTTTCTAAGCATAGATCTAAAAAATCATCGTTGTCTTTAAAGCTTGGATAAATACATTTTAATTCAGTGGGTGGAACTGCACCAAATTTTTCAAATTCAGTGGCTAAATGTGCTATCCAAAGCGTATTGGAATCTATATTTGTGCTTGATGATTCATGACAAAAAAAGTTAAGTTGAAAAGGATATGGTGTTAAGTTTTGCGTTTCTTTGATTTGTTGACGTGCAGTTTCAACAGTATTTGCCCCAAGCCCCAATGACCCAAGAGCACCTTGATTAGATACTTCAGCTGCTAATAGGGGTGTTGAAACTCCTGCCATAGGTGCAAGCAATATTGGAAGTTTTATTCCTAACTGTTCTAATAAAGACATTTCCTAGCTCCTCAATTTTCATTTACTTTGCCCAAGCTGAGGGCAATAAGCAAATTATGTTCAGTATTTATTTTAAAAATATAATTTAAATACATGTTTATGTGGAGCTGAGGTGAAACATGTTGATATTAAATCGGAGCGACATGGAAAAGAGAGCCAATCCAACTGGAGAAAGCCATCGCGATAATGCCCCAAATGGCAACTCGAAGGCTGCCTTTAAGCATAGAGGTTCCGGCAAAATAGCTTGATAACGCACCCAAAATGACCAAAGATAAAATACCAACCACCAAAACCACTTTTTCTAAATAAATTTCAGGGCTGAATAAAATTGATAATGTGGGTAATAACGCCCCAATCGAGAAAGATAACGCAGAAGAACCAGCAGCTTGGATCGGTTTGGCAGCAGTTATGTCATTGATTCCAATTTCATCACGGGCATGGGCTTCCAATGCATCTTTTTCAGTCAGTTGAATAGCAACCTGATGGGCTAGCTCAGGGTCTAGTCCACGCTGTATATAAATATGTGTCAGTTCTTTAAGTTCTAAATGCGGATTTTTTTCTAATTCGCGTGCTTCAACTTTTAAATCCGCCTCTTCTATATCCGATTGTGATTTGACAGAAATATATTCACCTGCTGCCATTGAAGTTGCACCTGAAATTAAGCCAGCAATACAGGTAATAAGTAGTGTGTGACTCGATGCTCCACTTGCTGCCATCCCCATCACTAAACTGGTCACTGAAATAATACCGTCATTGGCACCCAGAACAGCTGCTCTTAACCAGCCTGTACGTTGTATAAAATGTTGTTCTGGGTGATGTGAATGAGACATAAAGGTGACTCCATATTCAGGGAAGTTAAATCACTTATAATTTAAGTATATGACAAATATAAAAAAGCTCCTATGTCAGGAGCTTTTATTTCAATTCAAATTATTGTTGAGCTTTTTCTTTCACATCGGCTGCACCTTTTTCAACGGCGCCCGCTGCAGTTGCGGTTGCATTTTTAGCCGCATCTACAGTTGCGTCAGCGGCATGAGCGGTTGCATCAGCGGCATGATCTACAGCTGTAGCCGTTGCATTGGCAGCATGATCAGCTGCTTGTGCTGTTGCACTCGCAGCATCTTTAGTGGCATTTTCTACATCATGTTTAGCTTGATCAACAGCATTTTCAACATGTTCACCCGTAGTCGCTCCTGTCTCAGGTGCTTTATCCTTATTACAGCCTACGAGTGCAATCGTAGCAATCAGACCCAAAGCGAGTAAAATTTTATTCATCTTGTATACCTTTTTTAAATTAATATTTGGCATCCAGCAGCTGGATGAAATAAATATAAACACAAAAAAAAACCAAATCAAAAAATAAAATGTAACGTTTTTATAAGCCTTATGCTTTGAATTAACAACTCGAATCCTTCAAACAATATTATTTTCATCAAATCTTAATATATTATTCATAAAATAGTATATGTGTGGTCTTTTTTTATTCAAAAATTATAACCAACAAGAAAATATAGTCGTGCAACAACATAGTGGAGATGTAAAGTAAAATGTAATGTGCAAAATGGGTATTTTGTGCCGATGCACCATATATGAGCAAGAATGACATTATTGAGGGAAATCTGACATTTATATGTTTAGAATACTATTTAAACAGTTCTTAAAATAAAACTGAGTTAAAGTAAAAAAACATATTTACAAGCAAATAAAAAAAGATAGAATTAAGAAGAAAGTGTGAAATATATCAAATAATTCACTCGCCCCAAAAAGCCCCAAAATGGTGCTTTAAACGCGGGTAAAATGGAAATTTATGGGGTTTTCTTAAATATGTTGGATTTAAACAAATCTCGAAAAGTGCCAGATGATTTTGTGGAATATGCTGAAAAACAAATAAGGCATTTACTGAACGCTGTGAGTGGTGTTGAGTTTGTGATGTTATGTACTTCAGATGGTTTTGAAATTGCGCTGGTCAATAAGAAAAACATTAATAATTCAGGAAAAATTGCTGCTGTAAGTAGCTCAATTTTAGCGATGGTGACTGCTTTTGTATCAGAGATTAATCTTGTTGGATGTCAAACAATTACTTTAGATGCAGAGAATGGAAAGGCATTGCTTACAGCAATTCCGCATCCGACGCATCCTTTAGTTTTGGTTGCCATGACCAATAAAGATATTTTGTTAGGTCAAATGCTATATGAGCTAAAGTCGACTACAGAATTGCTGATGAAAAATATCTAAGGTCGCTCATGAAAATTGTTAAGCGGCTTATATTTTTTATATAAAACGAGATGTTTATCAATAACTGAAATAATCTATTGATAATTGTTGAAAGTTGTAGCAAGTTTTAAATGATTAAAAGCCTAATTTATTTTTTAAATTACGCTTGAATAATTAATATTTTTTATGCTATTAAAATAAGCATAGGAAATAATTAATTAAAATTGATTATCGAATAAAATTAAAATAGGTATTCAAGAAGAATACTAATTTTATCCATGTTAGCTAGGGGTATTAATCTTTAGTTAAATAGTAAAGTGTTTTAGTAAAGCAAAATAAAAATTGAATTACTAAAGCAAACAACAATGTCAAATAGAAACGGGGATGCTCATGGCTCGTATCACACTAGATCAATTAACAGATATCGATGGTTTCGTCTGCGCTGCTTTAGTAGACAGCGAAAGCGGTCTTTCATTAGCGACAGCAGGCGCAGGTTTGGACTTGGAATTGGCAGCAGCAGGTAATACTGAAGTTGTTCGTGCTAAGCGTAAAGTTGCCAAAGCATTAAAACTTGATGATGTAATTGAAGATATTTTGATTACTTTAGGTAAGCAATATCATTTGATTCGTCCATTAGATTCAAATGAAAATTTATTCCTTTATCTTGTTTTAGATCGCTCTAAATCAAACTTGGCTATGGCTCGTCACGAGTTAAAAGCATTTGAAAAAGGTTTAGACTTTTCTTGATTTGTTAGGGTCTGTGGACATTTCATAAATGGCTTGCGTTGTAGGTTAAAATTGAGCAGGCAAGGCATGAAATGAAGAGAATAGCGAGACTATTTTTAAGTTTCATAACGTAGCCTGAGATAATTTTAGCCACAACCCTTCGGGACTAGCGTGTTTTTTGGCGCTTCGTCGTTACGAACTACTCATTTAGAATGACTAAATTTCGTATTTCGCGCCTAGAATCTCCTAAAAAACACACCTAGTCGCAAACATAGACGAATTGTCCACAGACCCTATTGAAAAGTAAATAAAAACTCGTCTTCGGACGAGTTTTTTACATTAAGATCATGTATAACATAATAATCGTATTGGTGGTTTTAAACTTATGTTGAAAGTCGGAATTTATAGACATTATAAAGGTAATTTGTATCAAGTTTTACATATTGCAACGCATAGTGAAACACGAGAAAAATTGGTGGTCTATCAATGTTTATATGGTGATTATTCAATTTGGGTTCGCCCATATGAAATGTTTATAGAACATGTCAGTTTGGAAGATGGTCAATCACGAGCAAGATTTGAGTTTTTACACACCATCTAATTTAGCCTACTTATTGATTTACAGTGTATGGCTAAACATGATTTGTATGATAAAGAATTTGTGCTACAAAGCTGATAGATTGTCATAGCAATGACGTAAATAATTGAAATAATAACAATGATAGTAAAGAGGAAGTGCTGAATATGAGTTTAAGTCACCCATTTTTGCAACGATTGAATGAACTATATCAGTCTTTTATCAAGTTTGATGCGACACAATGTGATCGAATCAAACGATATCGTAACATCGAACCTGAATCCGCATTATTTCTGGCTATGCAAGTAAGAATTCAGCAGGCAAAAACGATTTTGGAAATTGGAACCTCTACGGGCTATTCCACTTTATGGCTGGCTGATGCCGCCCAAGTCACCGGTGCACGGGTTACAACACTTGAGATTGATGAACAGCGAACATTACAAGCAAAACATTATGCCCAAGAGTTGCAACTGGATCATATTATTGATTTTTGGGTTGGTGATGCTCAAGATTATTTAAAACAATGTCATGAAAAATACGATTTTATATTACTTGATGCAGAGCGTGATGCTTATTTGAATTACTGGGTTTTTTTACAAAATATGATTGAAAATCAAGGGGGGGTATTGGTGGTTGATAATGTGATTTCGCATGCTGCTGAGGTTAAAAGTTTTACTGATGAAGTCAAGCGAGATACTCGATTTATGACAACGACACTATCTGTGGGCGCTGGGCTTTTTATTGTGACATTCAAAAATTAATTTTCAGTGTTGTATCAGGGAGATTTCTCCCTGACTTTGTGCTGAGAAGGAAGTTTTGTAAATTATAAAATTGAAAGTCGTTTAAAATGTACGTCATATTCTAAATACTTGTGCACAAAAGCCGTTTTATCACTACATCGCAATAAATTATCATATATAAATTCTGGTACAGGATGATAAAGTTCTCCAGAACCATTGTTATAAAAAATTTTTAAATACCGTGAAGAAGCATTGTACTTCCAAGAAGTCACGGTAATCATTGATCCCATAAGCAACCCCTTAAACTTCTGATTGTTCTACAGAAAAAAGTGTTCTGTATGATTTGAAATTAGTCCATTCATCTTTAGAAAAGTATTGTGGTTTTGTAAAAATGCTGAGGATTTTTCTGATAAGCTTATACCACATATGAAAATCTAAAATTTTAAAACAGAGCAAATATCATGAATAAAAGACTCAAAAAGAATGTTTGTTTTATCTTGGAAACAAAGGGGATGCAATGATACTTGCGATAGATGTTGCCTATAGTGGGACGAGTGCGCAAGTTGCTGGAGGCATATTTGATGCGTGGGAAGCAACTGATTTATCCAAGCAATACAGGATTTCTCTAGATCACATCATGGACTATGAATCTGGGCAATTTTATAAGCGTGAATTGCCTTGTATTCAGGCTTTATTGGCACAAATTACAGAACATATCGATATGATTATTATCGATGGATATGTGCATCTTGGGAATGAGCAAAAAGCGGGTTTGGGACAGTATTTGTATGAAGCGTTAATGCTTAAAGTTCCTGTGATTGGGGTGGCTAAAAATCAGTTTACAGGCACACCAAAAGATTGCGAAATTTTGCGAGGACAAAGCCTCCAACCGCTTTATATTTCTGCGATCGGTATTGAGCTTGAGCTTGCCAAGCAATATGTGAAAAGTATGTATGGGAAATATCGAATCCCTAAGTTGTTAAAAGATGTTGATCGTTTAAGCAAAATGCCGTAGCAATAATTGAATTATTTTATAAATCATTACAGCTTTATTTGTAGAATTTTGACATAAAGTTAGATGTAGTATGATGAAAAAACAGGAGAAATAAAAATGAACCAGCCATCAGGTGAGCAAAAAATTGCAATTAATTATATTGAATTTAATGTCAAGGATATTCAGCAATCCAAAGCATTTTATCAACATTTGGGTTGGACTTTTACTGACTTTGGTCCAGCTTATTGTGAATTTGATTCTGGTGTGATTAAAGGTGGTTTTGCCCAAGCTGACCACGTTCAAAGTGCAGGTGGTGCGTTGATTATTTTGTACAGTGATAATCTTGAACAGAGTTTGCAGCGTGTAACAGATGCAGGTGCAACCATCGTACAAGAGATTTTTAGTTTTCCAGGCGGGCGCCGTTTTCACTTTAGAGATTTAGATGGCTATGAACTTGCCATATGGTCAAATTAGAAAATAAAAAACCACGCTAATGAAAGCGTGGTTTTTAAAATCTAATCTAATTTGATATTAGATTTTACCCACTAAGTCGATAGAAGGAGCAAGTGTTGCATCACCTTCTTTCCATTTAGCAGGGCAAACTTCGCCAGGATGACCGTGAACATATTGAGCTGCTTTAACTTTACGAAGAAGTTCAGAAGCATCACGACCAATACCACCCGCATTGATTTCGATGATTTGGATTTTACCTTCAGGATCGATAACGAAAGTACCACGGTCAGCAAGACCAGCAGATTCGATTAAAACTTCGAAGTTTTTAGCAAGTACCCAAGTTGGATCGCCAACCATTACATATTCAATTTTTTTGATTTCTTCAGAAGAATCGTGCCAAGCTTTGTGTGTGAAGTGAGTGTCTGTAGAAACAGAATAGATTTCAACACCTAATTTTTTGAATTCAGCATAGTTATCAGCAAGATCACCAAGTTCAGTTGGGCAAACGAAAGTGAAGTCAGCTGGATAGAAGAAAACTACAGACCATTTACCTTTAAGATCAGCTTCTGTAACTTCGATGAATTGACCGTTTTGGAAAGCTTGTGCTTTAAAAGGTTTAACTTCAGTATTAATTAAGCTCATCATTATCTCCATGATTGAGGTGTTTATCTAATATATAACTAGAATAATGAATTTTAAGTTATTGGTGAAATAGTATTTTTTTATAGCTAAGATCGGAAAATCAAATTAGCAAGCTCCAGATACTTTTCACCAAAGACAAGTGTCCGTCATTGTTGCATCAACTAAAGCAAATAAAGATGATGTTTGAATGACAAAACCATCCTTTTTAAATCTGTAACAAACATGATGCTTCTGAGCTTATATTTCAAGGGTGAATTTTTAAAAAAGATATAAAAAATATTTCAATGTATAGAAATTGTTCTGCTAATATCCTTTGAAGCTTAAATACGTCACATTTTTAATTCAATATTTTTTATTTTCAGTCTGATTTAGATCAGACAATTATGATTTCATTTTCAAGACACTATCTCTGTTGCGCTTTACAGCGTAAAATATTTTGTTCAATTTTAAATATTAGGATAAAGCATCTGTGCCAAATCAGTTAAATGTCGATCAATGGGTTATGGTACGCGATCGCCATCGTTTAAGCCGACTGAAAAAAGGAAAAGATGCCGATCCAGAAAAATTTCAAGAACTTTTTGAAAAATCAAATCAGCAAGTTAAAAAAAGATTTGCCAGTCTTCCTACAATTAAGCTCAATCAAGATTTACCCGTCACCCAATATGCTGATCAATTGATAGATGCGATTCAAAAACATCAGGTGATTATTGTTGCGGGGGAAACGGGTTCTGGTAAGACTACTCAGTTACCACAAATAGCAATGCTTGCAGGTCGTGGTTTAACAGGGATGATTGGTCATACCCAGCCTCGACGTCTTGCAGCACGAAGTGTATCTCAACGTATTGCAGAAGAAGTCGGCGAAAAACTGGGTGAGTCCATCAGCTTTAAAGTCCGTTTTAATGAACAAGGTTCCAATGATTCCATTGTTCGTTTGATGACGGATGGTATTTTGTTGGCTGAACTGTCAAATGATCGTTACTTAAATAAATATGACACGATCATTATCGATGAAGCGCACGAGCGTTCATTGAATATTGATTTCATCATGGGTTATTTAAAACAGTTGGTGAAAAAGCGCCCTGATTTAAAAATCATCATTACTTCGGCAACTTTAGACGTCAATCGATTTAGTGACTACTTCAATGGCGCACCTATTTTTGAAGTAGAAGGGCGTAGCTTCCCTGTAGAATTACGTTATCGTCCGATTTCAGAAATGACGATTGGCGGTAGTGATGACGATGATTTTGATGATTTCGAAGAAAACTTACCACGTGCGGTGGTACAAGCTGTTGAAGAGTGTTTAAAAGATGCTGAAGCTAAAGGGCATCCAGAACATGCTGATATTCTGATTTTTTCCAGTACTGAACAAGAGATTCGTGAACTACAGGAAACCTTGCAAAAGTTTGGTCCAAAACATACGCAAATTTTACCGTTATATGCTCGACTCGCTTTAGCCGAACAGCAGAAAATCTTTAATCCATCGGGTGGTGGACGAAGAATTATTATTGCGACCAATGTGGCGGAAACGGCTTTGACGGTTCCAAATATCCGTTATGTGATTGATAGTGGTTTTGCACGTATTTCACGGTATAACTATCGTTCTCGGGTACAACGCTTACCGATTGAAGCGATTTCACAAGCAGCTGCAAATCAGCGAAAAGGGCGTTGTGGTCGTATTGCGCCCGGTGTGTGTATTCGTCTTTATAGTGAAGATGATTTTCAAAGTCGCCCTGAATTTACAGAACCTGAGATTAAGCGAACCAATTTAGCCTCGGTTATTTTGCAGATGCAAAGTTTGGGCTTGGGGGCTGTTGAAGATTTTGATTTTATTGAGCCACCCGATCATCGTTTGGTCAATGATGGTCGAAAGCTATTGATTGAATTAGGTGCTATTCAAGAACAGCAAAATTCATCAATGAGCGCGAAGCAAGCTGTTAATTCTGCTCGCAGTGAGCTGACCAAAATTGGTCTGCAAATGGCGAAAATGCCGATTGATCCACGTTTGGCGAGAATGATTTTGGGTGGGGCTCACTTTGGTGTACTTCGTGAAGTGTTAATCATCGTTGCAGCTCTTGCTGTACAAGACCCTCGTGAACGTCCTGCGGATAAACAGATGCAAGCCGATCAAAAGCATGCATTGTTTAAAGAAGCTGATTCAGACTTTTTATTTTATCTGAAATTATGGAATACCTTGAGTGAAAATCGTGAGACTTTAAGCGAGAACAAACGTCGTAATTTTGCCAAGCAGCATTTTCTCAGTTGGTTGCGTTTGCGTGAGTGGAAAAAAACCCATGAACAATTGCTCGATTTGGCGCAAGGCTTAAAGCTGTCTTTTAATGAGAAAAAAGCCAGTTATGAGAATTTGCACCGTGCGCTATTAACAGGTTTATTGTCCTTTATTGCCAATAAAACAGATGAGCGCAATACATTCATGGCAGTACGTCAGCAAAAAGCTCGAATTTTTCCTGCATCGACATTGCATAAAACCAATACACCTTGGGTGATGGCATTTGAGATGGTGGAAACCTCTCAAGTTTATCTTCGCACTTTAGCCAAGATCGAACCTGAGTGGATTCTTTTGGCAGCGCCAAATTTATTGAAACATCATTATTTCGAACCACACTGGGCGAAAAAACCAGGTGTGGTCAATGCCTATGATCAGATTTCATTATTTGGTTTGATTATCGAACCGAAGCGTGCAACCAATTACGAAAAGGTGGATCAGCCTGCTGCACATGAAATCTTTTTGAGAGATGCACTGACAACAGGAAACTTGGGGATTACGCCACCATTTTTAAAACACAACTTATTAAAAATTGAGGAAGTTGAACGAGTTGAAGATAAGTTGCGTCGTCGTGATTTGGTGGTGGACGAAGAAACAATTTATCAGTTTTATGCAGCCAAAGTCCCTGCTGAAATTGCAAGTCGCCGCAGTTTCGAAGATTGGCGAGCAACTGTAGAGCCTAAAAACCCACGTTATCTATTTGTAGATGACGATGATTTATGGATGACAGATCGTCCAACCACTCAGCAATTCCCAGATTATTTACACAATGGGCAATTGCGATTGGCGGCGAGTTATCGCTTTGATCCAAGCCATGATCAAGATGGTGCTACCGTTAAAATTCCAGTGCAGGCTTTAGCGCAAGTCGATGAAAATATTTGGTCGTGGGGAATCCCTGGCTGGCGCTTAGAGTTGATTGAAGCATTACTTAAAGCACTACCCAAAGATAAACGTCGTAATTTGGTACCGATTCCTGACACAGCGCAAAAGTTGATGAAAGCTGTGGATGCCCAACATTTGCATGGACATATATTCGATTTCTTGGCATTTCAGTTAAGAGGCGAACAAATTAGCGCGAAAGATTTTTCTTTTGAACGTGTTGAACCTTATCTGATTCCATTTATTAAGGTTATGGATGAAAAAGGTCGTGTGTTGGAACAAGGGCGAGATCTTGCTGAACTCAAAGCACGTTGTCGTACCGAAACACATAGTCCTGTGAAGCAGTTAAAAGGTGAATTTACGGTTTTCCCTGAAAATTTTGTTTTTGAGGCATCGCAAAAAGTCACAGGTGTTGTTGTTAAACAATATCAAGCCTTGGTGCCGACGAAAGACTTTGCCCAATTAGACACCAAAGATGAATCTGGAATTGTGATCCAGACCTTTAATGACCAAAATGAAGCCATTAAGCAGCATCGTGAAGGTGTAATTCGGTTGATTCATATGCAGTTAGGTGACTCAATCCGCCAACTGAAAAAGCAAATTTCAAAACCATTGGCGTTGGCTTATTCACCATTGGGAGATAAAGCTCAGCTGGAACAAATGTTGGTTTATGCAACTTTGCAAATCGCGATTCAAGACTTACCGATCAATGCTGAGGAGTTTGCTCAATTAACTGCCGAGATCAAGAAAAGCTTCTTAATGCATGGTCAGGAAGCATTAAAACTGATCAGTGAAATCTATATTCAATGGCAGGAAATTCGTCAAAATTTACTGATGTTGGATCAAGATGTATTTGGAAAAAATATAGATGATATTGAAGATCAACTGGATTTAATGAATCTTTCCAATTTTGTTTATTCAAAATCTTCCGATGTTTGGCAGGAATATCCACGTTATTTAAAAGCATTGTTATTGCGTTTAGATCGTTTGCCGAATAATCTAAATCGAGATGATGCTGCAATAAAAGAAGTTGATCCTTGGATGGATAAACTGTTTAAGTTTAAATCCGATGTTCGTGTAAAAGAAGTGTATTTCATGGTTGAGGAACTACGGATCTCATTATTCTCACAACCGATGAAAACCAAAATGCCGATATCTTCGACTCGAATACAAAAGGTATGGGAAAAGCTAGGAATCGGTTAGAATAGAAATAATTTGAAATATTTGTGAATTGAGAAAAGGAGTTTTACATGGGCATCCGTATTACTGGTACAGGTTTGTACCATCCTGAAGAAGTGATTACCAATGAAGAGTTGGTGGATTGTTTAAATGCTTATGTGGAACAATTTAACACTGAAAATGCTGAAAAAATTGAAGCTGGTGAAGTTGTTGCACGTCGTGGTTCAAGTGCAGATTTTATTGAAAAAGCATCAGGTGTGAAGCGCCGCTATGTGATTGAGAAATCAGGTGTATTGGACATTAACCGTTTAAGACCACGTCTTGAAGAGCGTTCTGATGAAGAGCTTTCTATTCAGGCAGAGTGGGGCGTAATCGCAGCAAAACAAGCGATGGAAAATGCTGGTGTTACAGCAGAAGATATTGATGTTGTGATTCTTGCTTGTTCAAATTTACAGCGTGCTTACCCTGCTGTTGCGATTGAAATTCAAACTGCACTTGGTATCCAAGGCTATGCTTATGATATGAATGTAGCATGTTCAGCTGCGACTTTCGGTTTAAAACAAGCTTATGATGCTGTGAAAACGGGTGCTCGCCGTGTGTTATTGGTCAATGTTGAAATTACCTCTGGGCATACGGATTACCGTTCACGTGACTGTCATTTTATTTTTGGTGATGTGGCTACAGCTTCGATTATCGAAGAAACTGAAACCAAAACAGGTTTTGAAATCGTAGATACCCATTTATTTACCCAGTTCTCGAATAATATTCGTAATAACTTTGGGTTTTTAAATGGCTCTGAATTAACGTCTCGCGACGATAAACAATTTCGTCAGGATGGTCGTAAAGTTTTCAAAGAAGTTTGCCCATTGGTTGCAAAAATCATTTCTACGCAATTGGAAAAAAATAGTATTCAACCTGAAAACGTTAAACGTTTCTGGTTGCATCAAGCCAATGCCAATATGAATGAATTAATTCTAAAACTGATTGTCGGTCGTGAGGTTGCAGAAGCTGATCCAGAATTAGTACCCATTATTTTGGATGAGTTTGCCAATACCTCTTCTGCGGGTGTGATTATCGCATTGCATCGTACTGCTGATCAGGTCAATGATGGTGAGTATGGCGTACTTTGTTCATTTGGGGCTGGCTATTCTGTAGGTTCAATCCTTGTACAAAAGCATGTTGCTTAAATCAACCTCGTAAAATAGCTGTTCACTCCGTCTTTAATAAAGGGGGAGTGATTGCCTGAAGTCTAAAGCAATTTATTGTTAATCAAGTTTCCATAAAAAGCTTCTAAATTGAATAATGGGCAGATTAAAAATGTTGAAAATCAGTTTGTAGAGATACAACATGACGGATAAAACTTTAAAAATACGACACAATGCTAAACTGATCCGATTGATCAGTAGTTTACAACGCTTTTATTTTCGTCCAACATTTTTAGGCACAGAAAACCTTGTACCCCATAAACCAGCCATGTATGTTGGGAATCATACTATTTATGGCGTACTTGATTCTCCGATTTTGATCGACTATTTATTTACTGAACATAAGATTGCTGTGGTGAGTCTAGCTGATCATATGCACTTTCATATCCCAGTTTGGAAAGAGGTGGTAAAGCGTGTTGGGGGCATTGATGGTGTTCAAGAATATGCTAAAGCAGCAATGCGTCAGGGCTATTCAATTCTGGTTTTTCCAGGCGGTGGGCGAGAGGTCATTAAACGCAAAGGTGAAGCTTATCAATTGATTTGGAAACAGCGTTTCGGTTTTTTAAAGTTGGCACAAGAGTTTGGCTATGAAATTGCACCTTTTGTGGCTTTAGGCGGAGATGAGGTTTTTGATTTAGCATTTGATGTCAATGTCTTACTTCAACAGAAATGGTTTAACAAAATATTGTCCAATCCCAAAATTGACCGTTTTCTTCGACATGGTGAAGTGATTCCTTCAATTCCAAAACATATTATCCCTAAACGCATTCCTTTTTATTTTAAATTTATGCCACGTTTAGCGATTGATCAGATTGAAACCATGGATGATATGATTCTATTTAGAGATCAATTACAACAGCTTATTTATACAGAAATCGAAGCATTAAAGTCGTATCGGGCACAAGATGCCGGCTTGAAAAATACAAACTCTAAATATTCAGGTTGAGTTTGCCCTATGTTTGAACTTCAAAATAATTTAGATGATATTTTTAAACACTTGAACCCCTGTCGGCAAATAATTTCAGAGGTCAGTTCTTTTCCTCAAGATCTAAGCTATGTCGAATTTCTAAAAACATGTGCTGATACTGAAATCACAGCGGATATTCATCTGTTTGGATATGAAAAAGCACTCAAGGAAAATCAATACTTAGCACAAAATTTTCCAATACTTTCAAGACAAGTATGGATGATTGGAAGAACTGGACAAGGTGATGAATGGTTTATGGATCGGCAAAGTTTTGAGATACTCTTTTATGATCATGATTTAGGCTTTACGGATGCTTTAAATTTCCATTCACTTCAGTCAATGCAGATTAATTTTTTTCAATTTTTACAATTTGCTTTGTTGTTGCAAGAATGTGAAGAATATATCGATAGATCAATCACTGATAATGAATTTGCTCAATTTGAGCAAGCAGTTAAGCAAATAGATAGTGCACTTTTTTCAAACTATCCATTTAATTACCAATAAATAATACAAACATTCTTCAAGGAAACAAATATGTATACAGCTTCATGTTTATGTGGCGGCATTCAATTTAAAATCCGTAGTGAAATTGCCGAAATATTTGTTTGTCATTGTCAACAATGTCAGAAAGCACAAGGCTCTGCATTTGTTGCAATTACTCCAATTTACATTAAGGACTTGGACATTGTTCAAGGCAAAGAATTATTGGGGGAGTATTATGCAACGACTAATAAAAAAAGAGTTTTCTGTAAACACTGTGCCTCGCCCTTATTCAGTGCGCGTTTAGATTTACCCGATGTGGTTCGATTACGTGTTGGAATCATTAATGAAGCTGTTAAGGCAAAAATTATGTCACATGCATTTACTGAGAATAAAGCAGCATGGTTTGAAATTTTGGATGATGCACCCCAATTTGCACAAGCTGTATGTTAAGTTCAGTTTGACATTTTATTAAAAAATAATGATCCACTGGATTTAATATCAAGTTATTTTATTGAACGTTAAAATTTATTTTTTAAGCAAATGAATTCTATCTACTTATCATTTATTTATCAGAGCACTATAAATGGTTGAGTAGTGATTAAAATGCATTGGTGTCTATATAGGGTTTCTGTATAATTTCAAAAAAATAAACTTTAAATGAATTGAGGATATAAATGACAAGAATAGTCGTTGCCGCGAAACAAGATCAAACTTTATTGCAAGACACTCAATCCAAATCGGTAATTTTAGATCGACCCTCAATTATTCAAATTGGGGTAACACAACAAGATGTTAAAACGCTAGAACAATCTGGTGATAAGCTCATTGTGACATTGAAAAATGGTGAACAGATTGTTTTAGAGGGTTTTTTCCAGACCCATACAACCACAGTGCACTCTTTGGCATTTCCAAAGGCGGATGGAACTTTTAGCCTTGCACAATTTGATGAGACGGGCAAATTCACTCATTACACGGGGCTGCAAAAATTAGATTCACTATTATACGAAGGTGCAAATACTGTTCCTGCGCAACAACTGAGTGCTTATGAGTCAACTTCCGCATCATCTTCAGATTTTTCAATCTCTGAGCTTTTTTCCTCAAGCGCTGCTAAAGCTGGTTTAGGGGTCCTTTCTGCAATCGGATTAGGCTTGGCACTGATTGACAACGGGGATAAAAAATCGAGTTCACCACCAGACATCACTGCGCCGAAAACACCAACTGCAACAATCAATGCAGAGGGGACGAAAATCACTGGTACAGCTGAAGCGGGCGCCACAATTTATGTGGTAGACAAAAATGAAAAAGTTATTGTCACGGTCAAAGTGGATAAAGATGGTCAGTATTCAGTAACATTGCCAGAAGCATTGGTCAATAATAATAGTTACTACGTTAAAGCCAAAGATGATGCTGGAAATTCATCGGGCTATACGCAAGTCACTGGAACAAAGGACACCATTGCACCTGTAGAACCTCAGGCGCAATTAAATGATCAAGGAAACATTGTCACAGGTAAGTCTGAGGCGAATGCAATCATCAATGTTTATGATGCATCAGGTAAACTCATTGGAACAGCAAAAGCCAATACTGAAGGCGTGTTTTCAGTTGCAATTTCACCTGCTTTGACCGCAGGTCAAATTGGATCTGTTGAAGCGGTTGATGCGGCAGGGAATAAATCCGAACAGCACAAAATAGAATTGGGTAAAGATACGATTGCGCCAGATCAACCGAAATATGAACTCAATAAAGAGGGAACGAGCATACTCGGTACTGCAGAAGCCAATGCCAAAGTCATCATTCAAGATTCAACAGGCGTTGTAATTGCAACAGGTACAGTCAATGCACAGGGGAAATTCAATATCACAATTTCGCCTGCTTTGGGAATCAACCAAACAGGTAAAATTATCATTGAGGATGCAGCCGGAAATCAATCTAAAGCTATTGAAATTAAACCTGGACAAGACCTCTTAGCCCCTGAAAAACCTTTAGCCAGTTTAAATGCTGAAGGCACTATCATTACAGGAACAGCTGAAGCGAATTCTAAAATTACAGTTTATGATAGTGCGAATAAACTGCTAGGTACGGCAACGACAGATGCCAATGGAAATTATACTGTCACGCTTTCAAGCGCTTTGACTGAGGCAAAAGTAGGGAGTGTTTATGCAACAGATGCAGCTGGAAATCAATCAGCAGTTACATCGGTAACAGGAACTAAAGATGTCACGCCACCAGCAAAACCTTTAATCACAAAAGTAGAAGACGATGTTGGTGAAAGCAAAGGTTCAATTGCTGACAATGGCAACACCGATGATAAACGTCCAGTGATTTCAGGGACGGGTGAAGCAGGTGCAACATTGATTATTTATGACAATAACAAAGCTGTTGGAAAAGTTACGGTTGGCGCAGACAGTAAATGGTCATTCAGTTTCGATTATGATTTAAGTCTGGGAGCACATAGCATTACCAGCGTACAAACGGATAAGGCTGGAAATACCAGTTTGATGAGTGATGCGCGCTCATTTACGGTAGTCGAAGTGGGCGTGAAGGCAGCACTTGCTGACGAATATTCAGTAATGGATCAAAACTCGGCAGATTCTCATGCTTCTTTAGCCTGTAATTCTTTAGCCAGTAATATTGTTAATGCTGAGCTGAATCCTAATTCTAATGCAAATAGTGACTTTTTGCTCCAAAGCATCCCGCCAAATACAGAAACGAATCGTGTTGATTTAACCAGTGAAAATATTGCAAAGCTTTTGCAAACAGTTGCTGAAACTGATGGTTCTATTCAAACTCATTTAGACACTGATCATAAGACCTCTGTAAATGATTTATTTTTGGATGCTTCTGTTTTAGAGCCTAAAGAGCAACAGATTGAGGATGTGATTGAAAGTGCAATGAAGCACAGTGCAACGACAAGTGAAAATATAATGAATTCAACCTCGGAAACTGTTGATCAATACATGAATAATTTACCAAGTACGACCATATTCTCTACAGATGCGATTGCTGAGTTATTAAATTCACAGCAAGTTTTGTTTTAATTGAAATATACGCAACAAGCACCTACGGGTGCTTTTTTATTGAGATAGATTTAGTATAGAGTAAGGCACTAAGTTCATAATCAAAAAAATTCTAGGATTACAATTTTCATGTCAGATGTTGTGGAATACGATCAATTTCAAATTTCTCTCGATGCGACTTCAAGCTTAAATTTTACTTTTCAGCAAAACGCAATTCCTTTAATTCGTCATATTTCTTTAACTGGAAGTAAGCAGCTTTCTGAAAGTAAGCTTATTATTGAATCTCATCCTGCATTTTTTCAACCCACTGAGATTCGAATCGGTAAAAGTGATAAAGATCAAAACATCTACCTCAGTAATCCTAAACTTAATTTTGATCTCAATTTTTTACTTCATCTGAATGAAAATATAAAAGGTTATCTAAATTTAAAATGGTTGGATTCAGATGATCAGCTGTTAGCAGTGAAACAGCAAGATATTGAAGTGCTTACAGTTGATACATGGGGTGGAGAAAAACAGCCACTTGAACTTTTAGCCTGTTTCTCACAACCAAATGCAGCTTCTTTAGCACCTATTCTTAAACGTGCTAGCGAATACTTAGTGCAAAAGAATTTAGGCAGTCTAAATGGTTACTCGGATAAAAGCCCTGAACAAGTTTTAAATCAGCTGAATGCAATTTGGCAGGCATTAAATGAACAGAATTTACATTATATTGTGAATCCTGCGAGTTATATCCAACATGGACAGCGTATTCGTTTTGCCAAACAAATTTTAGATGAAAAAATGGCATGTTGTTTGGATAGCACCATGTTGATGAGCTCTTTGATTGAGCAAATTGGGCTTGATCCCATCGTGATGATTGTCCAAGGTCACAGTTTTATCGGGGTATGGTTACATGAAACCCCTGTTGTTGATGTTTTAATTGATGATCTTCAAAACTTGCGTAAGTATATGGAGCTTGGTGCAATTACTTTTATTGAAACCACCTTATTAACATCACAAGCAAGTTTGAAACAAGCCATAACTTCAGCACAACAATATTTACATGATGCTGAAAAAATCGAACAGTTTTATGTTGCTGTGGATATTCGCCAAAGTCGTTTACGTGGTGTACGTCCTATTTCAACACAGCTGGATGTCGTGCAAAATTTAGATCAGGATGAGATGACATGGACAGCAGCTTCTTTACCTGAATATGCGGTTATGGATGCAAATGAAAATGTTGCAACGCGTGTTCAGCGATGGTTAAGACGTTTACTGGATTTAAGTTTAAGAAATAAGTTATTAAATTTTAAAGATAACCGTTTAAGTATTCCCTTACAGTGTTCTGAGAAAACTTTAGCTTCTTTAGAAGATGCTTTGGCTGAGAATAAAGGGTTTTTCTTTCAAAGTGTGGATTATATTTCTCTTAAAGAAGTCACTCGTGAAAATGAAGCCCAACACGTCCAAAACTATATTGATGAAAACCTACATCGCCAATTGTTATTTAGTGGTTTAGACAGCGACACCTTAAATAAGCGTTTGGTGGAAGTATATCGCGCCTCACGCACAGCTTTGGAAGAAGGTGGGGCAAATACTTTATTCTTGGCAGTTGGTTTTCTAGAGTGGAAAGAGTCAGAGAAAGCTCAGAAAACGTTTAAAGCACCACTTTTGTTAATTCCTGTACGGATGACACGAGAGTCGGCAAAGTCTGGTTATCGTTTATGGATGTATGATGATGAGCCGCGTTTTAATTCAACCCTGTTGCAATTGTTAAGACAGGACTTTGAAATTGAAATCAGTGGATTGGACCCGCTACCGACAGATGGATCAGGGGTAGATGTTAATGCCGTCTTGCAAATTGTTCGCCGAGCTGTGGTCAATATGCGAGGGTGGGAGGTGACTGCTGAAGCCGCGATTGGTCAGTTTTCATTTTCAAAATACTTAATGTGGCGAGATCTTTCTTTACGTATACAGCAGTTAAAAGAACAAGCTGTGGTTCATCATTTGATTGAAACGCCACGCGAGCCATTTAAAAAACAAGATGCTTTTCCACATCCGACTGAACTTGATCAAAAATATCAACCCAAGCAGCTATTTACACCATTGTCATCGGATTCTTCACAGCTTGCAGCCGTAATGTCTGCGGCTTTAGGGCGAACATTTGTACTTTCTGGGCCGCCAGGAACAGGAAAGTCACAAACCATTACCAATATGGTAGCGCAATGCTTGGCAGATGGTAAATCCGTACTATTTGTCTCTGAAAAGATGGCAGCATTGGATGTGGTGTATCGACGACTGAATCAAATTGGATTAGGACATCTGTGTTTACAGCTTCATTCTGCCAAAGCACAAAAAATAGAAGTGCTTGATCAGCTTCGTGAACGTGCAGAAAATAACAATAATCCCTACGCAATCGCTCAAAAAGAAACCCAACAAGAGTGGCAAGTACTTTCGCAACATTTGGTCGAAAGCCGTGATGTGCTCAATCAGCATGTACAGATATTGCATCAACAACATTCAATAGGATGGAGTTTATTTGATGCCATGAGTGAAGAGTTGTTACATAGAGAGATCGAAACATTGCGTTTTGATCTCAATATTCAACAATTGACCCATCAAGCACGTTCACACTTGAAAGATTTGGCTGTCAAAGCATGGTTGCAGTATCAGCAAATTTCGAGCAACGCACGAGATACTCTGAATGGATTTGCTGAAGGGAGTTCTCCGAATTTCTGGAATCTGTTGTGGCAAGATCAGTATCAGCACAACCAACAACGTATAGCAGAATTAATTCCTCAAATACATCGTTCGTTACATGTTTGGCAAGATGCTTGCCAATTCAAACAAGCAGAAAATTTACAGCAGCTTCAAGCTGATGTAGAGATCTATCAAAAAATATTTGCATTCAGTCAACAATATGATTTGAAACTGCTGAAAATTATTGATGGTTTAGACATACGTCAAATTTCTGAAGCCAAAGCGGTAACAACAGAAATCGTACAAAGCCAGACACGTTTAATTTTTAAATATGATTTATCGATTTACCAAGCTGAATTAAAACAGATAGATTTTAAATGGCGAGAAGCTTCTGCTAAGTTTTGGCCATGGTCTTGGTTTGGTAAGTATCAGTTAAGAAACTTGATGCGTAGTTATCACACTGATAAACAGCGTCCTTCTGCTATGGTGGTAGAAAATGATTTGCCACTGTTGATCAATATTCAAAATCATCAGCAACAGTTTAAAGCGCTTGAAAATAGTTTAGGCGCAAAACTGCAGACATATTGGCAAGGTGAAAAAACAGATTGGGCACAGTTTGAAAATATGGCACAGGCTTGGACACAATTAAAAAACCAACTTGCAGATCGTATTTCAAGCCCAGTGGTATTATTACAAGCATTGGATTTCGCAAGTCAACAGAAGCACTTTGAAGCTGAACAACATATTGAAGAATTACAGCAATGCTATGCACTGTTATTGCCAGATCAGCAAATTCAGACAGAAAATTTAAACGCATATCCTCAAATTGCATTTACAGAATTACTGTTACGTCAACAAAACTTGCAACATATGATCAATGAATGGCGTCATTGGTTAAATTGGCAAGGTTTAAAAACACAACTTCAACAACAAGGTTTGGCTCGTTTTAGCGCATACTTACAACAACATTGCTTAGCTCAAACCTCTTCGTCTTTTGATGCAAAAGTAGTCCAAGATCATGTGGCGTTATTGGTGGATATCAATCTTGCACGTCAATGGATTGTTCAACAGTTTAGTAAGCATCCTGAACTCAACCAATTTAGTGGTGAGTTACATCAACAAAAAATTCTTAAATTTTCCCAACAGGATCGTGAACATCAACAATTTGCCAGTGAGGAAATTACCCGACGTTGGCATAAAATTTTTGAGAACCCTGATGAGTTTAAAAAGCAATGGGCATTACTCAACAAAGAGTTGGGCAAAAAGCGTCGACATATTCCAGTACGAGAACTCATCAAACAGATTCCAGATGTGATTACTGGACTCAAGCCATGTATGTTAATGAGTCCATTGTCGGTTGCCCAATATCTTGATCCTGAATCTAAATTTGATGTGGTGATTTTTGATGAAGCTTCGCAAATCCCTGTTTGGGATGCCATTGGTGCACTTGCACGAGGAGAACAATCGATTGTTGTTGGTGACAATAAACAAATGCCGCCCACCAGTTTCTTTGGAAAAGGAGATACCGAAGAAGTCGATGAAGACGTTACCGAAGATTTAGAAAGTATTTTAGATGAGTGTTTAGCTGCACAATTACCAGAACTGGTATTGAATTGGCATTATCGTAGTCGATATGAAAGCCTAATTCAGTTTAGTAATCAAAAATATTATAAAGGTGAGTTGCTGACATTTCCTGCACCTGTTGCAAAAGATAAGGCAATTCAATTGCACGCTGTTGAAGGTGTATATGACAAGGGTGATACACGAACCAACAAAGCTGAGGCTCAGGCAATCGTACAGTTTATTCTACAACATTTAACGAACCAACTGACCGCAGAGATTAAACAAACGCTTGGTGTGGTGACATTCAATATTACTCAACAAAAACTAATTGAAGATTTGCTTGATAACGAATTGGCGCAACGTCCTGAATTAGAGCAACTTAGCCGAGATGGCTTTGAGCCATTATTTGTGAAAAATTTGGAAAATGTTCAAGGTGATGAACGAGATATTATTATCTTCTCCATTACTTATGCGCCCGATCAACAGGGTAAATTACTGATGAATTTTGGTGCATTGAATCGTCAAGGCGGACAACGCCGTTTAAATGTTGCGATTACACGTGCACGTCAAGGACTACATGTTTTCTCAACACTGCGTCCAGACCAGATTGATTTGTCTCGAACCAATAGTGAGGGGGTGCGTGATTTAAAAGATTTCTTGAGTTTTGCACAAACTGGACAAATGGCGTATTACTCGCAAACACTTGAAAAAGAAAAGGCTAAAGATGAACTCATGCTGTATTTACAAGCTCAATTAGAGCATTTAGGTTGGAAAGTTGACTTGGCAGTAGGCAGTGGAGATAGCCGTATAGATATTGCTATCCAAAACCCTTATGTTGCTGGTCAGTATTTAACAGGTATTTTGGTAGACGGGGATGATTATGCCAAAGCTGCAACTGCACGAGATCGAGATCAATTACGTCCTTCTGTATTAACCGGGCTAGGTTGGACCGTAATTCAATTGTGGACAGTGGAATGGTGGCTTGATCCAAAAGCAAATCTAGAAAAATTACAGAATCAATTAAATGAATGTGCCAATTTAACTCAGCAAATTTCATAGAATAAATATTTTTATTGTGATTTTTATAAAAACGAGACTTAATTTATGTATTGTGATTGTACAGTAAATTAAGTCTTATTTTGTGTAAATTTATTTAAACAAACTATGTAGTTTTCATTAAAAAATCTTTAAAAATCACTGATTTCAGGTATATCTAGTTATGTAAAGTTATGTTTAGATGGTTAATATTTAATCTATTACATTTGGGCATATCATGAATAAAATTTACAAAGTCATCTGGAATGCACAACTTGGATGTTGGCAAGCCGTTTCAGAACTTGCCAAGAATCATCGTCCTTCACAAAGTACAGTCACTGATCAAAATAAGACAATGGGGATTGTTGAAAAAGTATCCGCTTTGATTTTATTTGGATTAGCACTGTTGCCTTTATCTGTACAGGCTGCGATTTCAAATATCGAGTTGCCGACAGGCGCTCAAATTAATTCTGGTTCGGCAACGATTTCTCAAAATGGGCATACCCTGAATATTAATCAAAGTAGTCAAACACTGAGCACCAATTGGAACAGCTTTAACATTGGTCAAAATGCGACAGTCAATTTTAACCAAAATAATGCATCTTCAGTCGCAATTAACCATGTATTAGACAGTAATGCTTCGCAAATCATGGGGCGTTTAAATGCCAATGGTCAGGTGTTTCTGCTCAATCCTAATGGTGTGGTTTTCTCTAAAACCGCTCAAGTGAATGTTGGGGGATTGGTTGCTTCAACGTTAGCACTCACGGACCATGATATTCAAAATGGTCAATTCACTTTAAAAGGCGATGCCAATAGTCATGCAAGTATAGAAAATTATGGCACTATTCAAACTTTAAAAGGTGGAACAGTGGCGCTGATTGCGCCGAATGTTAAAAATACAGGTTCTATTATCACACCAAATGGAACTACGCATTTAACATCCGCTAGTCAAGTCACGCTTGCTTTACAGGATGGTTCACTGACCCAATACCAAGTGGATCAAGGGGTTCTTAAAGGTTTGGTGGACAATGGAGGAGCAATTCTTGCTGATAATGGCGCAGTCTATTTAACTGCAAAAGCCAAAGACAGTTTAAGTAAAGCCGTTGTGAATCATTCAGGCATTATCGAAGCCAACCGTTTAAGTCAAAATGCCAAAGGCGAAATTATTCTACTGGGTGATATGCAAACTGGTACAACCACTTTGAGTGGCGTACTGAAAGCTGAAGGAAAAAATGGTCAGGATGGTGGATTTATTGAAACCTCGGCAGCTGATGTTAAGATCGATCAAACTACGGCGGTGTCCACTCGATCAGACAGTGGAAAAACAGGAACTTGGTTAATCGACCCTACAGATTTCAGTATTAATTCGGGTAATGCATCAGCAAGTAGTAGTGGCATTGGTGCAACCACTTTAGCAAGCAGTCTTGCAACCAGTAATGTCATATTACTAACCAGCACTACGGGTAATCAAAAGGGTGATATCAATGTTAATGCTGATGTGACCTGGGGGAGTGCGACTAGCCTGACTTTAAATGCACAAAATAACATTAATATTAATGCCAACATTACAGCGACCAATAATAGTGGCAAACTTAATTTGATTTATGGGCAAAATACAGCCAATACCAGCGCAAATTATTATATTAACAATGGCGCAAAAATAAACTTAAAGGCAGGGCAGAACTTTAGTACCCAAAAAGGAACGGCAGCCACGATTAACTATCAAGTCATTACGGCTTTGGGCGCACAAGGTTCAACTACAAGTCAAGATTTACAAGGTATTAACGGCAACCTAAGTGGTAATTATGTGTTGGGTGCAGACATAGATGCCAGCAGTTCGGAGCTATGGAATGGTTATACAGGATTCGACCCAATTGGCTTTTATAATGCAAATTTAAGCCCAATGGATCTATCACAACAGGCTTTTCGGGGACGTTTTGATGGATTAGGTCATGCGATTAATGGGCTCAGTATTGAATCTATGTATCAAGGGATCGGCTTGTTTGCGATTACGCATCAGGATGCATTGATACAAAATGTTGGGCTGACTAATATTGGTATTTCGGGTTATGGAAAAACTGGTGGTTTGGTTGGGCTTAATCTGGGCACAATTAATAATGCCTATGTCAATACAGGGCTGGTCACAGGAAATACTGAACAGTATGGTGGATTGGTTGGCTGGAATTTTAATTATGGCAATATTTTAAACTCATATGCCAATGTGACTGTAAAAGGGAAATATTCAAATAATAACTATATTGGCGGTCTGGTTGGGTATAGCGATGGGCTAATCAGTTCTTCTTTTGCAACAGGTCCAGTGACAGGAAATAATTATGTTGGTGGATTAGTTGGAGGAACTTCAGGACCAGTCAATAATTCTTATGCCACAGGCACAGTGATTGGAAATCAATATGTTGGCGGATTAGTTGGTTTTAATGGAGGAAATGTTGATAAGACTTATTCTTCAGGTAATGTCATTGGAAATCAGTATGTTGGTGGTCTTGTTGGTGGCGGTAATGGTATAACCACAAATAGTTTCTGGAACACCAGTACTTCTGGAAGAACAAGCAGTGCTGGTGGTGTAGGAAAAACCACAACAGAACTTCAACAAATTTCAACTTTTGCAAATTGGGATGTTGATGATGCCGGAGGCACTGGTAAAATTTGGCGTATTTATGAAGGTAGATCTGCTCCCTTACTACGTCATTTCCTAAAACCTTTGGTCACAGAAGTCGTCGCTAATTTTGCTAACAAAACTTATGATGGGGTGATTGCTTCAGGAACGCTAGCTTCAGGACTAAATTATAAAACAACCGGTAAAAATGCAGGTGTTTATAGTTTAAATGATGGTTCAATCTTGATCAGTGGCGTTCCTACAGGGGCAAATACAACACAATTTGGTAATGATGTTATATATAAAGACAATGGTGGATCAGGAACACTGACAATAACAACAAAGAGTTTAAATATCGGTGGTTTAAGTGCAGTAAACAAAGTTTATAACGCATCAAAATCTGCGTCATTAACAGGAAATGCAAGTATTGTAGGTGGAATATCGGGTGATTCTATTTCGTTGTCTGGAACTGGAATTGGATTATTTTCTGACAAAAATGTCGGTAATGATAAAAATGTCACTGTTTCAGGTTTTACGTTGTCGGGAACAGATGCTTTAAATTACACCTTGCTACAGCCGACAAATCTTAAAGCTAATATAACGCCTGCAGTTTTAACCATTAATGGAATAAGTATTGCAGATAAAACCTATGATGGTTTGTTCAATGCAACCATAAATGGCACTGCTTCAATCAATCCAATTGCAGGAGATTTTGTTGGATTGACTGGTAGTGGTATAGGAACATTTACAGATAAGAATGCAGGAATCAGGTCTGTGATCGTAACAGGCTATAACTTAACAGGTGTGGATGCTGGAAATTATATTTTTAGTCAGCCTATAGGTTTAAGTGCCACAATTCACAAAGCGCAAGCCATTGTAAAGGCAAATAGTTTAAATTCGACCTATAACGGTCAAAACCAAACAGCATCAGGCTTTAGCGCAACAGGCTTAGTTAATGGCGAAACAGAATCAGTCTTATCAGGTGTAATAGCCTCTGTAACGGCTAAAGATGCAGGCAGTTATTCGAATAAAGCCAATGGCGTTGATAAAAACTATGATCTGACCTTTGTCGATGGTGCATTGGATATTGTCAAAGCCAAAGCTACGGTGACAGCGAATAGTTTAAATACGACCTATAACGGTCAAAACCAAACAGCTGTTGGCTTTAGTGCAACAGGTTTGGTCAATGGTGAAGATAGTTCTGTATTGACAGGTGTCTCAGCCTCCGTAACCGCTAAAGACGCAGGTAGTTATACGAACAAAGCCAATGGCGTTGATAAAAACTATGATCTGAGCTTTGTTGATGGAGCATTGGATATTGCCAAAGCCAAAGCTACGGTGAAAGCGAATAGTTTAAATACGACCTATAACGGTAAAAACCAAACAGTATCAGGCTTTAGTGCAACAGGCTTAGTTAATGGCGAAACAGAATCAGTCTTATCAGGTGTCACAGCCACTGTAACGGCTAAAGACGCAGGCAGTTATGCGAATAAAGCCAATGGCGTTGATAAAAACTACGATCTGACCTTTGTCGATGGTGCATTGGATATTGCTAAAGCCAAAGCGACTGTAACGGCGAATAGTTTAAATACGACCTATAACGGACAAAACCAAACAGCATCAGGTTTTAGCGCTACTGGTTTGGTCAATGGTGAAGATAGTTCAGTATTGACAGGTGTGACGGCATCTGTAACCGCTAAAGATGCAGGTAGTTATACCAATAAAGCCAATGGCGTTGATAAAAATTACGATCTCACCTTTGTCGATGGGGCTTTGGATATTGCCAAAGCCAAAGCGACTGTAACGGCGAATAGTTTAAATACGACCTATAGCGGACAAGACCAAACAGCGTCAGGCTTTAGTGCAACAGGCTTAGTTAATGGCGAAGATAGTTCAGTATTGACAGGTGTCACAGCCTCTGTAACGGCTAAAGACGCAGACAGTTATACGAATAAAGCCAATGGTGTTGATAAAAATTACGATCTAACCTTTGTTGATGGGGCTTTAGATATTGCTAAAGCCAAAGCGACTGTAACGGCGAATAGCGTATCAACTGTTTATAATGGGCAAAATCAAACAGCTACTGGCTTTAGTGCAACAGGTTTGGTCAATGGTGAAGATAGTTCAGTATTGACAGGTGTCACAGCATCCGTAACCGCTAAAGACGCA